>NZ_JBHVER010000128.1:0-23723 GCF_042802195.1 Kitasatospora sp. NPDC057500
GCACCCCGGCGGGGCCCGTTCGGCGGCCCGTTCAACCGCCCGCTCGGCACCCGCTCGGCGGGCCCGTCGCGGAGGCGGCCGACTACGCGGCGGCCGGCTCCGGGGCCGTACGCCCCGTCCGTCCCGGCCTGCCCGGCCGCAGGAGCAGCAGGTAGGACACCGCCGCGAGCAGCGCGCAGCCGAGCACGACGACCGCGAGCAGCACCGCCGACGGGCTCCCGCCCAGGCTGCTGAGCGGAGCGACGACGGCGCCGCAGAGGAAGTTGCCGGTGCCGAGGAGGGCCGAGGCGGAACCGGCGGCCTGCGGCGAGACCATGCTGAGCGCCCGGGCGGCCGAGTTCGGCAGGACGATGCCGAGCCCGGCCATCATCACGAACAGCGAACCGCAGAAGGCGACCAGCCCGAGGTCCCAGACGGCGGTGGCCAGGAACAGGAACGTTCCTGCGGCGATCAGCACCGCCAGGCCGGCACGCATCAGCGTGGCGGCGGAGAACCGGGGCGCGAGCAGCCGCCCGTTCACCTGGGTGGACGCCACGATGGCCACCGAGTTGAGCCCGAACAGCAGGCTGTAGGTCTGCGGCGACACGTGGTAGACGTGCTGAAGCACCACCGAGGAGCCGCTGATGTAGCCGAACAGCGCGCCGAAGGCGAAGGTGCTGGTCAGCAGCAGGCCGAGGAACGGCACGTCGCGCAGCAGCCCGCCCATGGTGCGCATCGTGGTGGCCAGGCCGCCGCCGCGCCGGGCGGACGCCGGGAGGGTTTCGCGCAGCGCACCGAAGGCCACCAGGGTGAGCAGCAGTCCGAGCGCGGCCAGGGCGCCGAAGGTGCCGCGCCAGGAGGTGAAGCGCAGCAGTTGGGCGCCGAACAGCGGGGCGAGGATCGGGGCGAGGCCGGATATCAGGGTGATCGAGGCGAGGAAGCGGATCATCGCGACGCCCTCGAAGCGGTCGCGGGCGACGGCGCGTCCGATGACCAGTCCGGCGGCGCCCGCGGCGCCCTGGACGAAGCGGGCGGCGATCAGCACGGCCAGGTTGGGCGCGACCACGCAGGCGACGCTGGCGAGGGTGTAGACGACGAGTCCGGCGAGCAGCGGCGGGCGGCGGCCGAAGCGGTCGCTGAGCGGTCCGAAGAGCAGCTGTCCGGCGGCGACGCCGAACATCGAGAAGGTGAGGGTGAGCTGGACGGCGGCCGGTTCGGCGGCGAGGTCGTCGGCGATCGCGGGCAGGCCGGGCAGGTAGAGGTCGGTGGTGAGCGGGCCGAGGGCGACCAGGCCGCCGAGGACGACGATGGTGGCTCGGCCGACGGTGTCGCCGCCGGTCCGCTCCTTGGCCGTGACGGCGGCGGTGGCGGCGGTAGCGGCGTCGGTGATACCGGCGGGGTCGGTGCCGGTGGGACCGGTGCCGGTGGTGGCGGGGTCGGCGGGGGTGGTGGAGGCGGTCGACGTGTCACCGGCAGAGCCGGCGGTCGGACCAGGCATGGGGCTCCTCTCGGAACGGGCACGGAGGTCGTGCTCGCTCCGTCCTACCCCAGCCCCCGGGGCCGCCGACAGCCGGGGGGCGGCCGGGCCCCGGTGACGGCGTCTCAGCGTGCGAGCCGTTCGGCCCGCAGGGCGGCCTGGACGGCGGCGCCGTCCTGCCAGGCGTAGAGCTGGTTGCCGCTCAGCGCGACGCGGTAGTGGCCGCAGGTGCCGGTGGCCTTGGTGGTGATGCCCTCCGGGAACCAGCCCGCCCTGAGCGGGGCCGGCACCGGGTGGCTGCCCTTGCCGGGTTCGCCGGTCCGGCAGCCGGCGGGCAGCCGTCCCTCGGGGAGGGTGGCGGTCAGCAGGCGGTCGTCGCGGGTGGTGGACATCAGGTAGCGGACGGAGGAGGCGTTGTCGGGCAGCCAGGCCGGCACCGCGCGGTGGTCGGCCTTGGCCGCGCTGCCGGTGGCGTAGCTGGACTGCTCCTGGTGCCGGCCGTCGTACCACTCGGCGACCCTCGGCCCCGCCACCACGGCGGCGACGGCCACGGCCATTCCGGTGCCCGCCACTCCGAGTGCGATCTTGCCCGCGATGCCGTTCATGCCCGCCTGTCCTCTCCCGTGTGTGTGTCACCGTGCGTCCGGCGTCCGGCGCCCGTCCCCCGGTGCCCGTCTCCCGGCTCCGGGGCCGGTTTCCCGGTGTGGCTCCATCCTGGTGCCCGCCGGGGGCCGGATCGTCGTCGGCAGGTCCTGACCTTCCGTCGCCCTTGGGGGGATGGGTCCTCCGCCTTGAGGCGTACGCGCGCCCGGCCGGCCTCGGGGTTCCCCCTGGTCGAGCCTGGCCCGGTCCGGCCCCGGGCGCAGCCCGGCCGCACCCGCCCGGGTGCCGGCGGGTGCGGCGGCCACCCGGTCGCCGGATACTGCCGGGTGCTTGTGCGCCGGGTGTCAGAGCCCCGCGGGGGCGGGGACGGCGAGCGGGAAGGGCCGGCCGTCCAGGGTCCAGTGCGGGTCGATCGGGCGGCCGAGCGAGGCGTAGACCTGGGCGGCGATGTCGGGGTGGCGGATCTCGCCGACGGGCGGGGCGGCGGGGATGCCCGGTCCGGCACAGGCGACCCAGGCGGTGCGCTCCTCGGGGGTGCGTCCGCCGTGGCCGCCGCTGTCGACGTGGCCGTGGTCGGTGACGACGATGACCGTCCAGGCCTCCTCGGTGTACCCGGGCCGGGCGCGCAGCGCGTCCAGCAGTCGGCCGAGGCGCTCGTCGGCGGCCCGCATCGCGGCGCGGTACTCCTCGCCGCAGCCGAGGAAGTGGGCGGTCTCGTCGACGGCGCCGAGGTAGACGAAGGACGCCTCGGGGTCGGTGTCGCGCAGGACGTCGACGGCCTCCCGGGTGATCTCCTCGTCGACGTCCTCCCAGGCCTCGGGGGTGTCCTCGGCGGGGGCGACGTAGCAGAGCCGGCCGGGTGCGCGGAACAGCGGCCCGCCGGACTCGGCGAGGACCAGCGGGTCCCAGCCGGCGGCGGCGAAGGTGCGGCGCCGGTCGCCGCGGGCCAGCCGGGTGGTGAAGTCGGGGAAGACGTCGAGCCGGTTGCCGCCCAGGTGGTTGCCCCACACGCCGTGCTTGGCGGGCTCGACGCCGGTGACGATGGTGGCCCAGCAGGGGCCGGACATGGTGGGCGTGGAGTCCGCGACCGTCACGGGAGCCAGGAAGCCGGCCTCGGCGACCTCCGCGAGCCTCGGCATCGGGACCTGCTCCAGCAGGTCGTACCGGACGCCGTCGATCCCGACGACGAGGACCCGGGGGTGCGGCAGCGGCGGTGTGGACATGAGGGGGCGGTTCCTTTCACGGTGCGGGCGCCGGCCGTGCCCGCACCGGGGCGGGCGGCGGCGACCGCGCCATGCTTCACGCCCCGCCGGACCGCCAGGTGTCCTGGAGGGGAAGCCGGGATGGCCGGGCGGCGTCCGGACTCCCCCGCCGCGACCGGCGTCCGGACTTCCCGCTACGGCCGGTGGCCTGCGGCGGAGCGCACGAAGCGGCGGTCGGCGGCCCGCAGCGCGGCGGCCGGTCCGGCCGCGCGCAGCACGACGTCCAGGACGCGCGCCGGGTCGGCGGCGTAGCAGTGGGCGAACCACGGCAGGTTGGCCTCGACCACCGCCCACCGCTCGCCGGGGTCGTACGGGTCGAGCAGCGTGCCGACGTCGAGGGCGACGGCGCTGGGCAGGCTCCCTCCGACGGCGGCGAGCAGCCTTCGCGCGAAGGCGACGGCCGCCGCGGTGAGCGGTCCGGGGTCGAGCCGGCCGAAGCGGGCGTAGCGGCTGCCGGTGCGGACGGTGCCGTCGAGGACGAAGAGCCGGTACTCCGTGCCGAACGTCACCGGGTCGCTGACCAGGACGGGGGTGTCCGGGCCGATCCGCTCGCCGGTGCGCGGCAGGCGGCTGCCGTCGGCGTAGACGGCGGGTGGGAGCGACTTGTCGGCGGGCGGTTTGACGAACGCCGGGCGGCGCAGCGTCCACGCCTCGGCGAGGGTGGTGAGTTCGATGCGGCGGCCGGTGAACTCCTCGGGCAGGGTGGCGAGCCAGTCGTCGGCCGGTTCGAGCGGGGCCAGGGCGAGGCGGTCGGCGATCTCGGCGGCGGCGAGTGGTCCGCCGTACCAGTGGACGGGCCGGCCGGCCGGCCGGTCGACGGTGTCGGGGCCGGTCAGGGCGGCGGTGGCCAGTCCGCGGGCGGCGGCGGCCGCGGTGAGCAGCGCGGTGGTGCCGGTCGCCTGGGCCGAGGTCAGCAGGACCGGAGCGGTCCGGGCCGCACCGGCCCGGGCCCCGCCCGTCACGGCCGGGGCCGGAACTCGTGGACCACCTCGATGCGGCCGACCAGATGGCGGTTGAACTCGGGCAGTTCCTCGGCGGGGACCCAGAGTTCGAGGATGGTGCGGCCGCCGGCCTGGCGCACGGGGTAGCGGGCGAGGAAGGCGGTGTCGACCTCGAAGCGGGTGACGTAGCCGACGCCGGAGGCGGGGACGTTCCAGTCGCGGGCGATGCGGATCGCGTAGTCCTCGTTCAGCACCGGGTAGAAGATCGGCTGATCGGGCAGGCGCGGCGGCCAGGCACGCCGGTCGGCGGCCTCGACGAGGGCCAGCTCCTCGGGACCGGTCGGCCGCCAGAGCGTCGTGGTGGCGGGGGCGGTGGCGGGCTGGGTCGTCGGGCCGTTCATGGGGAGGACGCTAACCGTGAACGGCCCGGCGGCGGTACCGGTTTTCGGTGGTGGGAGGAGGTCGGAGCGGGGTCGGAGCGGGGTCGGAGCGGGGTCGGAGCGGGGTCGGAGCGGGGTCGTTGCGGGGTCGGGGCGGGTCAGCGGTAGGCGGACTCGCCGGTGATGGCCTCGCCGAGGACGAGGGTGTGGATCTCGCTGGTGCCCTCGTAGGTGAGCACCGATTCCAGGTTGTTGGCGTGCCGCAGGACCGGGTAGGCGGTGGTGATGCCGTTGGCGCCGAGCACGGTGCGGGCGCTGCGGGCGATCTCCAGGGCGGCGCGGACGTTGTTGAGCTTGCCGAAGCTGATGTGCGCCGGACGGGCCGCGCCCTCCTCCTTGAGCCGGCCGATGCGCAGCGCGACCAGGTAGGCCTTCTCGACCTCCAGCATCATCTCGACGAGCTTCTGCTGGGTGAGCTGGAAGGCGGCGATCGGGCGCTCGAACTGGACGCGGCTCTTCGCGTAGTCGAGGGCGGCGGTGTAGCAGTCGCGGGCGGCGCCGACGGTGCCCCAGAGGATGCCGTAGCGGGCCTCGTTGAGGGAGGAGAGCGGTCCGCGCAGGCCGGTGACACCGGGCAGGACGGCGTCGGCGGGCAGCACGACGTCGTCGAAGGCGAGTGCGCTGGTCACCGAGGCGCGCAGGGAGAGCTTGCCGGGCACGTCGGCGGTGGTGAAGCCGGGCGTGCCGGGTTCGACCAGGAAGCCGCGCACGCCGTCCTCGGTCTGCGCCCAGACGACCGCGACGTCGGAGATCCCGCCGTTGGTGATCCACATCTTGGAGCCGGACAGCACCCAGTCCGCGCTCTCGCCGGCGCCCTTGCGGCGGGCGCGGGTGCGCATGTTGGCGGGGTCGGAGCCGAAGTCCGGTTCGGTGAGGGCGAAGCAGCCGATCAGCCGGCCGGCGGCGAGGCCGGGCAGCCAGCGCTGCTTCTGCTCCTCGGAGCCGAAGGCGTGGATGGCGCGCATGGCCAGCGAGCCCTGGACGGAGACGAAGCTGCGCAGGCCGGAGTCGGCGGCCTCCAGTTCCATGCAGGCCACCCCGTAGGCGACGGCGCCGGAGCCGGCGCAGCCGTAGCCGTCGAGGTGCATGCCGAGCACGCCGAGGGCGCCGAGTTCGGGGGCCAGTTCACGGGCGGGGAAGACGCCGCGTTCGAACCAGTCGCCGATGTGCGGGCGGATCCGGTCGTCGGCGAACCGGCGGACGGTGTCGCGGACGAGGCGCTCCTCGTCGGTGAGCAGGTCACCGACGGCGAGCAGGTCGGCGGGGTCGGTCCTGGTCGGCTTCGCCATTGAAGCTCCTTGTAGTCTCGGCGGGTGCGAACCGTCGCGGCGTTGAGTACCGGCGAGTATGGCGCACCCGGTCCCGGCCGGCCCTGGTGCGAAGGAGTGAGCATGTACACAGTCCGGCCGCTGTCGGCACGGGAACTGCGCGAGGGGGCGGCGGAGCGGTTGGGCGGGCTGATGGCGGACACCGTCGACGGCGGGGCCTCGATCGGTTTCCTCGCCCCGCTCGACCGGGCCGCGGCGGCGGGCTGGTGGCGGGCGCTGGCCCCGGACGTCGAGGCGGGCCGGCTGCTGGTCTGGGTGGCCGAGACGCCCGGGGAGGGCCGGATCGCCGGGACGGTGCAGTTGCGTCCGGCGGCGACGGACAACGGCCGGCACCGGGCGGACGTCGCCAAACTGATGGTGCACCGGGCGGACCGGGGGCAGGGGCTGGCCGGCCGGCTGCTCGCGGCCCTGGAGTCGGCGGCCGGTGAGCTCGGGCTGCGGACGCTGGTGCTGGACACCGAGACGGACAGCCCCGCCGAGCGGATGTACGCGGCGGCGGGCTGGACCAGGGTCGGCACGGTGCCGGACTTCGCGACCGATCCGGCCGGGGTGCCGCGCGCGACGACGGTCTTCTACAAGGCGCTGCCGGACGGGGCCGCGCGGGACGAGGGGTGAGGGTGGTGGTGGCCGTGGGCCGGTGGGCCGTGGTCGTGCAGGAGACCCAGGGCATCGGGGACGACCGGATCTGGGGCGCCGAGGTGCTCGCCGAGGTGGAGGGGACGCGGGAGGACGCGCTGGCCGAGCTGCGGCGGATCGTCCCGACGTACACCCCGAAGCACCCGTTCAACGGGCGGCGGCGACGGCTGCTTCGGGACGGCGACAGCTATCTGCTGATCACCCAGGGGAGCATGCGGGACTACCACTGCGTGTTCAAGGTGTGGGAGCTGCTGTGGGACAGCAAGCGGCCCGAGGTGCAGCGGGAGCGGCTCGCGGCGGCCGGGGGCGACGGCGGCGGTGACGTCAGCAGCGGCGGCGGCAGCGACGGTGACGGCTGCGGCAACGGCTGACGGACGGCTGACGGACGGCTCGTCAGTCGACGCCGCAGAGGCGGAGCAGCGCCGTGGTCGCGGCGGCCGCGACCACCACGGCCGGGAACGGCGCGCGGCGCAGCGCGAGGACGCCCGCGACCAGGACGCCGGCCGGCCGGGCCCACCCGGCGAAGCCGTGGCCCTGGGTGAGCGCGCCGGTGGCCACCAGGGCGACCAGCAGCACGGCGGCGGCGACGGCGAGCAGGTGGCGCAGGCGGTCGGAGACGGTGAGCCGGTCACCGAACAGCGGGCCGGCGAGGCGGAACGCGTAGGTGCCGGCGGCCAGCAGCAGGATGGCGGTCAGGGGCATCAGTGGGCCTCCTTGGCGAGGGGCGCGGTCCCGGTCTCCGCCGTGGTCCCGGGTCCGGTCCCGGTCCCGGGTCCGGCCTCGGGTTCGACCCCGGGCGCGGCTGCAGTCGACGCCGGAGTCGCCGGGCGGCCTGCGAACAGCAGTCCGACGAGGGCGAGCAGCACCGGCAGGCCCGCCGGGACGTAGGGTGTGGCGGCCACGGCGACGGCGGAGCCGAGCAGGGCGGCGAGGCGGGTGCGGCGGTCGCCGAGTGCGGGCAGGACGAGGGCGAGCAGCACGGCGGGGAAGGCGGCGTCCAGGCCCAGGGCGTCGGTGTCGCCGATCAGCCCGCCGGCGACCGCGCCGACCACGACGGAGACGTTCCAGATGACGAACAGGGCGAGGCCGCAGACCCAGTACGCCGCCCGGCGCCGTCGCGGGTCGGGCTGCATCAGGGTGAACGCGGCGGACTCGTCGGTCAGCAGCTGGGCGCCGAGCAGCCGTCGCCAGCGCGGGCCGTCCAGCGCGTCGGCGACGGTGAAGCCGAAGGGCAGCAGGCGGGCGTTGAGGACGAGGCCGGTGACGACGGCGGCGAGCGCGCCGCCGCCGGAGAGCACGACGCCGACGGCGGCGAACTGCGAGCCTCCGGCGAAGACGAGCAGGGACATGGCGACGGGCACCCAGAGCGGGAGGCCGCCGGAGACGGAGATCGCCCCGAACGAGGCGCCGACCAGGGCGTCCGCGAGGCAGACCAGGGCGATGTCGCGGAGGGTGGCACGTTCCAGGGTTCGGATGAGCGAACGCATGTCCAGTAGAGTGAACGGAACAGGGGTCGTTCGTCAAGGCGAACGCCTGAGCGTGTGGAGCGAACGCGGATGAGTGGACACAACGGCGCCAACGCCTCCGGCGGCGAGCTGATCGAGCTGATCGCGGCCTCGATCCGGCGCGAGCGCGAGCGCGCCGGGCTCTCGATGGCCGAGCTGGCCCGCCGGGCGGGGATCGCCAAATCGACGCTCTCGCAACTGGAGTCGGGCGCCGGCAACCCGAGCGTCGAGACGCTCTGGGCGCTCGGCGTCGCCCTGGACGTGCCGTTCAGCCGGCTGGTCGACCCGCCGCGCCCGGTGGTCCGGGTGGTGCGGGCCGGCGAGGGACCGGTCACCCACTCCGAGCGGGCCGACTACGCCGCGACCCTGCTCGCCTCCTGTCCGCCGGGCGCCCGGCGCGACATCTACCGGATCGACGCCGAGCCGGGCGAGACCAGGGCCTCCGACCCCCACATGCCGGGCACCATCGAGCACCTCCTGCTGGGCGCAGGCCGCGCCCTGGTCGGCCCGACCGAGGACCCCGTCGAGCTGAGCCCGGGGGACTACGTCAGCTACCCCGGCGACGCGCCCCACATCTTCCGCGCGCTGGCCCCGGGCACCCTCGCGGTGATCGTGATGGAGCACGTCTGAGGAATCGGTAATTGACTGCCCGTCAGATGTGCGGCTCCGGAAGGAACTAGATCTTCAGGAGCCGGTCCAGGAACGGGTTGCCGAAGACCCGGTGGGGGTCGTGGCGGTCCAGGGTGGTGACGGCCTCGTCCCAGCCGGGGCCGCCGCCGGCGCGGTGGCTGGCCGGGACGAACCGGTCGAGGACGTCGGGGTCGGCCCAGGCGGCGTCCTCGGTGTAGGCCCAGCCCTTGGACCACTCGACGCGCAGGCCGGCCCGGGTGCCGTCGAAGGAGCGCAGCAGCGCCTGTTCGAGGTCGCGGCCGAAGCGGTGCAGCCCGGGCGTGGCGGGGAAGCCGAGTACGTCGATCCAGACGGCGGTGTCCCACTCGGGGCGGTCGGGGCGCGGGCGCAGCACGGAGAGCAGCGGCGGCCGGGCGCCTGGCACCCCGCACCAGGCCGGGTCGTCCAGGCCGGTGGCCCGGATCTCCACCGCGCCGTTCACCGGGAACTCGCCGCGGTCCCGGTAGGCGTCGAGCAACTCCCGGTAGCGGTCGGCGAATTCGGCCACCGCCCACTGAAGGTCGGCGCGCCGGGCGAGGATCGCGTAGCCGTTCGCGGTGAGCCGCAGGGTGGTGGGGCGCACGTAGTGGAGCAGGGTGCGCGAGGGGCCCCAGAGGTCGGAGCGCAGACCGCCGGCGAGCAGGTGGGTGAGCACCTCGCCGGTGAGCAGTTCGCGGAGCAGCCCGCCGGAGAGGAGGACGTCGGCGAGGTCGCCGGTGAGGCCGATCTTGGCGATCAGGTACTGGAGCCGGCCGAACAGCGGGGCCGATCCCCAGGTGCCGGAGACGAGGTCGCCGGCCAGCCGGGAGACCGGTTCCGGGACGGAGTCGGAGAACGGGTAGTTGTAGGGCTCGTCGACGGCGCGGGAGGCGAGGGGGCGGTCCGGGGCGATGCTCCAGGTCTTCAGCCAGGGCCGGTCGGTGTAGGCGAACCAGATCACCTCGACGCGGCCGTCGCGTTCGACGAAGTCGGCGAAGGTGCGCGGGCGGGACGGCTTCGGGGCGGGCTGCGCGCCGGGGCGGGCGAAGAGCTCGTCGGCCGTGAGGTCCAGTCGGCTGACGCAGCGCAGTGGCCGGTCGGCGCCGGCCCGGAGCACCGCCTCGGTGACGAACGCCCGGCCGACGTGCACCAGGAAGGCGGCGCTGTCGGCCTCGGAGCGCTCGAAGGTCCGCAGGGTGTAGCGGTCGGTGGCCGGGTCGAGGACGACGGCGGTCAGCCGCACGACCTGGTTGCTGACGGAGCCGTAGCCGTGCCCGTCGGGGCGGGCCTCGCCGGCGGCGGGGACGGCGGTGCCGTGGCCGCCGATCGCGAGCACGCCGCCGACGGTGAGTTCGCCGGGCGCGGGGACGGCGGTGAGGCCGAGGCCGCGTTCGGCGAGGTGGGCGAGCAGCGCCTCCATGGTCGCGCCGCTCTGGGCGCGGACGGTGGTGGGCGAGTCGGCGGTGATCGCGGTGAGGTGGCGGGTGGTGTCGAGCAGCAGCACGCGGTCCGCGCCGGGGGTGGCGTCCGCGACGGTGAGCGGGGCCCAGGTGTGGCGGTGGCCCTGGGCGCGCAGGCGCCAGCCGTGGGCACGGGCCCAGTCGGCGAGCGCGGGGACCTCCTCGGGGGTGCGCGGGGCGCAGGTCCAGAGCTGGTCGGTGCGGATCTCGCCGGACCAGTTCCGGTAGACCCGCTGGAACGGTTCGGTGCCAGCGGGGAGACCGGGCGGGGCGGGGGCGGTGGCCAGGGCGCTGTCCGGGCCGACGGTGCCGCTCAGCAGCCAGGCGCCGGCGCCGAGCGCGGCGGAGGCGCCGAGCAGGCGGCGCCGGCTGAGGCCGGGGGCCTTGCCGCCCCCGCCGCCGGTGCCGCCCCTGCCGTCCTTGCTGTCCTTGCCGTCCTTGCCGTCCTTGGAGTCCTTGTCGTCCCTGCCGCCCCAGCCGTCCTTGTCGCCGCTGAGAGGGTGGTGGTGCGCCGAGGTCATGTCCCGCCCCTGGTGTCCGCGTGTCCGTGGTCTCCCCCGATCCCGGGTGAGCGTACGGAAACGGTCGGCCGGGCCCTGCGGCAGCGCCGGCGATCTTCACTCGAAGGAATGAACCTTGCCGGACTTCGCGGTGGGCTCATAGGTTGATCGTGATCGCCGCCCCTGATCAGCCTCCGGAGGCCCCACCGTGCCCGCGCCCCTGGCCGTCGCCGTCGCCCAGCCCGCCTGCCACCCCTCGGGGCGGCCCGAGACCGTCGCGGTCAACGTCGAGCGGCACGCCGCCGCCGTCCGCGCGGCCGGGGCGGCCCGCCTGGTGGTGTTCCCCGAGTTCTCGCTCACCGGCTACGACCTGGCCGCGCCCGCCCTCGACCCGGCCGACGGACGGCTCGCGCCGCTGGTCGCCGCCTGCGCCGGGACCGGCGCCACGGCCCTGGTCGGCGCGCCGGTGGCCGGGGCCGACGGCCGCGAGCACATCGCCACGCTCGCCGTCACCGGTGCGGGCGCCTCGGTGGTCTGCCGCAAGATCAACCTGTACGGGAGGGAGGGCGAGCGCTTCTCCCCCGGCGAGGCGCCCGCCGTCCTGGAGCTGGACGGCCGGCGGCTGGGCCTGGCGATCTGCGCGGACGCCGCCGACCCCGGGCACGTGGAGCGCCTGGTCGCGCTCGGTGCGGACGCCTACGTCGCCTCGACGCTGTACGGGGCGGGCGCCGAGTCGCTGGCCACCAAGGCGGCCCGGTACCCGGCGCGCGCGGCGGACAACGGCGTCTGGGTGGTGCTGGCCACCTCCGCCGGGCCGAGCGGCGAGTTCGCGGCGACCTCGGGCGGCTCGGGCGTCTGGGCTCCGGACGGCACCGAGGTCGTCAAGGCGGGCACCGCGCCGGGCGAGGTCGTCTCCGCCGTCCTGGGGTAGCCGGGGGACGCCGCCCGCCACCGGAAATACCCGGGGCCCGCGCGGGGCTGTGGTGTGCGGAAGCCGTACCCGGCCCGGGGCGGGGACCCGGGCCCGAGCGGCCCCGTCGCCTGCGCCCCGGCCGGGACCGTTCAGGAGGTGCAGCGCACGATGGGTGACGAGCAGATGTCCGGCGACTACCGGATCGAGCACGACTCGATGGGCGAGGTCCGGGTGCCCGCCCGGGCGAAGTGGCAGGCCCAGACGCAGCGGGCGGTGGAGAACTTCCCGGTGTCCGGCCAGCGCCTGGAGCGGGCGCACATCGCCGCGCTGGCCCGGATCAAGGCCGCCGCCGCACGGGTCAACGCCCGGCTCGGCGTGCTGGACCGGGAGACCGCCGACGCGATCGCCTCCGCCGCCGAGGAGGTGGCGGCGGGCCGCTGGGACGCCGAGTTCCCGGTGGACGTGTTCCAGACCGGCTCGGGCACCTCGTCCAACATGAACACCAACGAGGTGATCGCCACCCTGGCCAGCGAGCGCCTCGGCCGGCCCGTCCACCCCAACGACCACGTCAACGCCAGCCAGTCGTCCAACGACGTCTTCCCGTCCTCGATCCACATCGCCGCCACCGCCGCCGTCAGCCAGGACCTGGTCCCGGCCCTGGAGCACCTGGCGGAGGCCCTGGAGCGCAAGGCGGCGGAGTTCGCGGACGTCGTCAAGGCGGGCCGCACGCACCTGATGGACGCCACGCCGGTCACCCTCGGCCAGGAGTTCGGCGGCTACGCGGCGCAGGTCCGGCACGGGCGGGAGCGGCTGCTGGCCACCCTCCCCCGGGTCGCCGAACTGCCGCTCGGCGGCACCGCGGTGGGCACCGGCATCAACACCCCGCCCGGGTTCGCGGCGGCGGTGATCGAGGAGGTCGCGCGGACCACCGGGCTGCCGCTGACCGAGGCCCGCGACCACTTCGAGGCGCAGGGCGCGCGCGACGGCCTGGTCGAGCTGAGCGGGCAGCTGCGCACCGTGGCCGTCGGGTTCACCAAGATCGCGAACGATCTGCGGTGGATGGGCTCGGGCCCGCGCACCGGCCTCGGCGAGCTCAACCTGCCCGACCTCCAGCCCGGTTCCTCGATCATGCCGGGCAAGGTCAACCCGGTGCTGCCCGAGGTGGTGCTGATGGTCGCGGCCCAGGTGATCGGCAACGACGCCACCGTCACGGTGGCCGGGGCGAGCGGCAACTTCGAGCTCAACGTGATGCTGCCGGTGCTCGCCCGCAACGTCCTGGAGTCGGTCAGGCTGCTCGCCAACAGCGCCCGGCTGCTGGCCGACCGGGCGGTGGACGGCGTCACGGCCAACGTCGAACGGGCCCGGGAGTACGCGGAGTCCTCGCCGTCGGTGGTGACCCCGCTGAACCGGTACATCGGGTACGAGGAGGCGGCCAAGGTCGCCAAGCAGGCGCTCGCCGAGCGCAGGACCATCCGTCAGGTGGTGCTGGAGCGCGGGTACGTCGAGCAGGGGAAGCTCACCGTGGAGCAGTTGGACGAGGCGCTGGACGTGCTGCGGATGACCCGGCCGTAGCGGCTGTCCGGCGGGAACGCGCGCCCGGGGCGCGGAGCGGCGCTGCCGCCCTCCGCGCCCCGGGTTCCGGGCTGTCCGGTGTGGCCGTCAGCCCCTCGCGCGGCCGGCCCGGCCGCGCCGCATCGCTGCTCCGTTCGACGTCATCGTGGCCATCGAGATGGCGGCGAGTCCCAGCAGGAACATGACGCCGCCCGCGATCAGGCAGGTGACGATGTTCCGGCCCCGGTCCGCCTCACCGGAGACGACCCACGGGGAGATGATCGTCCACGCGCCGAGCAGGGTCGCCGCCCAGGCCCGTGCGTGGGTGCGCTCGTACGCCGAGCCGTAGCCGGCCATCAGCACGCAGTAGGCGAGGCCGACGATCAGGCAGGTGACGGTGAGCGTGTTGAACGCGGTGAAGCCGACGATCCATGGCGAGGCCGCCAGGAACAGACCGGCCAGGATGGCCAGGGTCTCGACGCCCTGGGCCCGCGGGGTCAGGGTGACCCGCTCGTAGTGCTCCCGGAGTTCGACGATGTCCGGATGGTGCTCCATGCCCATCGGCGCTTGGGTCGACACCGATACCACCTCCTAGGTTTCGAACATGGAGGGCTCTAGCCCAGTACCATTCTGGCGCCGTTCGCCCGTTTTGCACCTTTTCACCTGGGCCATTACCCTTCCGCACCCGACCCGTCCCGGCGGGTGACCTCCGTCTCACCACCGCCGGCCGCCCTTGCCTATGCAATTCGTTGCATAGCAGGATGCCGGGCATGGCACTGGAGCACGCGATCCTCGTCTCGCTGCTGGAACGGCCCGGCTCCGGCTACGAACTGGCCCGGCGCTTCGACCGGTCCATCGGCCGCTTCTGGACCGCCACCCACCAGCAGATCTACCGGGTGCTGCGGCGGATGGAGGCGGACGGCTGGGTCCGCGCCGAGGAGGTCGCCCAGGACGGCCGGCCGGACAAGAAGGTGTACTCGGCGGCCCCGCCCGGCCGCGAGGCGCTCGCCGCCTGGCTGCGCGAGCCCGTCGAACCGGAGACCGTGCGGCACGAGCTGGCCGTCCGGATCCGGGCGGCGGCCTTCGACGACCCGGCCGCGCTGATCCCCGAGGTCGAACGCCACCGGGAGGGCCACGCCGCCCTGCTCGCCCGCTACCTGCACGGCGAGCGGCGCGACTTCCCCGACGCCGCGGGCCCGGGCGCACTCGACGCCGGACAGCGGCTCCAGCACGTGGTGCTGCGCGGCGGCATCGAGTACGAGCGGATGACGCTCGCCTGGCTCGACGACGTGCTCGCCACCCTGCGCGAACTGGCCGACGGCCGCGGCGGCGCCGACGGCTGAGCTCGCCCGCCGCTTCACGCCCACTGCCCCACGCCCTCACTGCCTCACCGCCTCACGCCCTCACCCTCGACCCCCTCACCCTCGACCCCCGGGAGCCCGCGATGCTCTTCAACCCGCGCACCTACGACCCCGCGCAGTTCGACGAGCCGACCCGCCGGCTGCTGCGCGCGACCGTGGACTGGTTCGAAGCGCGCGGCAAGAAGGCGCTGATCGACACCTACATCGACCGCGCCTGGTACGCCGACTTCCTCGAATTCGCCGCGAAGGAGGGGCTGTTCGCCGAGTTCCTGACGCCCACCGCCGCCGACCCGGCCAAGCGCTGGGACACCTCCCGGATCGCCGAGCTGAACGAGATCCTCGGCTTCTACGGCCTCGGCTACTGGTACACCTGGCAGGTCACCATCCTGGGCCTCGGCCCGGTCTGGCAGAGCGAGAACGAGGCCGTCCGGGCCCGCGCCGCCCGCCTCCTGACGGAGGGCCACGTGATGGCGTTCGGCCTCTCCGAGCGCGGCCACGGCGCCGACATCTACTCCACCGACATGATCCTCACCCCGGACGGCGAGGGCGGCTTCACCGCCACCGGCTCCAAGTACTACATCGGCAACGGCAACGTCGCCGGCCTGGTCTCGGTGTTCGGCCGCCGCTCGGACGTCGAGGGGCCGGAGGGCTACGTCTTCTTCGCCGCCGACAGCCGCCACGAGGCGTACCACCTGGTGAAGAACGTGGTGAACGCCCAGATGTACGTCAGCGAGTTCCGGCTGGAGGACTACCCGGTGCGCGCCGAGGACGTCCTGCACACCGGCAAGGCGGCCTTCGACGCCGCCCTGAACACCGTCAACGTCGGCAAGTTCAACCTGTGCACCGCCTCCGTCGGCATCTGCGAGCACGCGATGTACGAGGCCGTGACGCACGCCCACAACCGGGTGCTCTACGGCAAGCGGGTCACCGACTTCCCGCACGTGCGACGGGAGTTGACCGACGCCTACGCGCGCCTGGTGGCCATGAAGCTGTTCGCCGCGCGGTCGGTGGACTACTTCCGCACCGCCTCCCCGGAGGACCGCCGCTACCTGCTCTTCAACCCGATGACCAAGATGAAGGTCACCACCGAGGGCGAGAAGGTCATCGACCTCATGTGGGACGTCATCGCGGCCAAGGGCTTCGAGGCGGACACCTACTTCGACAAGGCCGCCAAGGACATCCGCGGCCTGCCGAAGCTGGAGGGCACCGTCCACGTCAACCTGGCGCTGATCCTCAAGTTCATGGCCAACTACCTGTTCGACCCGGCCGAGTACGCCCCCGTGCCGACCCGGCAGGACGCCGCCGACGACGCGTTCCTGTTCCGGCAGGGCCCGGCCCGCGGCCTCGGCGCGATCCGCTTCCACGACTGGCGCGCCGCCTACGACGCGCACGCACACCTGCCGAACGTCGCCCGGTTCCGCGAACAGGCCGACGGCTTCTGCGAGTTGCTGCTCAGCCACGCACCGAGCACGGAGCAGCAGGCGGATCTGGACTTCCTGCTGGAGATCGGCCAGCTGTTCGCGCTGATCGTCTACGGGCAGCTGGTGCTGGAGCAGGCGGCGCTCACCGGGCTGGACGCGGACCTGCTGGACCAGGTCTTCGACGCACTGGTGCGGGACTTCTCCGCGCACGCCACCGAGCTGCACGGCAAGGCGTCCACCAGCGAGGCCCAGGCGGAGTGGGCGCTGGCGCACGTGCGCCGCCCGGTCGCGGACGGTGCGCGGGCGGCGAAGGTGTGGGGCATGGTCGAGGCGCTGTCGGGCGCGTACGAGATGGCCCCGTAGGAGGCCTTGCGGGGGTGCCGGTCGGTGGACCGGCACCCCCGGAAGGATTGTTCAGAAGGTGAGCTTCCAGCTGTCGATGTAGCCGGTGTCCTGCGGTCCCGCGTCCTGGACCTTGAGCTTCCAGGTGCCGTTGGCCGGGACGGCGGAGGCGTTCACGGTGTACGTGGTCTGCACGTTCGCCCCGGAGTCACTGCTGGACGACTTGAGACGGAAGCTCGTGCCGTTCGGCGCGACCAGGTCGATGACGAGGTCGCCGCGATAGGTGTGCTTGATGTCCACGCCGACCTGGAGCGCCGCCGGGGCGTTTCCGGTGCGGCCGGTGACGGTGACGTCGGAGGTCACGGCCGAGCCGTAGTCGGGGATCTGGACGTCGGCGGTGTTCTCGAAGACGGTGCCGGTGGGCGGCGTGGTGTCGCCGGCGGCGAGGGTCCAGATCGCGTGCGCGATGGCGTCGCTCATCCGGTCCAGCGCGGTGTCGTTGATGTTGGCGGTGGTGTCGCAGGAGGAGTGGTAGCAGCGGTCGAAGGGCTGGCCCGCCGTTCCGCCCCACTTCGCCGCCTGGGCGCTGGTCTTGGTGTAGTCGGCGCCGCTGAACAGGCCGCCGACGCGGATGCCGGCGCTCTGGAACGGGGCGTGGTCGGAGCGGCCGTCGCCCTCGAAGTCCTGCTCGGTGCTGATGCCGAGGCCGGCGAAGTAGTTGCGGAACAGGGCGTCGAGCGCGCTGTCGTAGCGGT
The DNA here is from genome assembly GCF_042802195.1 of Kitasatospora sp. NPDC057500. Taxonomy (NCBI): domain Bacteria; kingdom Bacillati; phylum Actinomycetota; class Actinomycetes; order Kitasatosporales; family Streptomycetaceae; genus Kitasatospora; species Kitasatospora sp. NPDC057500. The sequence goes on from NZ_JBHVER010000128.1 coordinate 17,123, forward strand.
AGGTGAAGTAGCCGGGGTTGGGCGAGCCGATCATGTCGAAGTTGAGGTAGGTCTCGATCTTCGAACGCTCGGTGGCGCCAAGGCTGTTGACGTAGTTCTTGGAGCCGATCATGCCGTACTCCTCGGCGCCCCACCAGCCGAACCGCAGGTGCTTGGTGGGCTGCAGGCCGGCCCGCGAGACGGCGAGGGCGGTCTCCAGGACGCCGGCCGAGCCGGAGCCGTTGTCGTTGATGCCCGGGCCGCCGGTGACGGAGTCGAGGTGGGCGCCGGCCATGATGACGTGCGAGGCGTCGCCGCCGGGCCAGTCGGCGATGAGGTTGTAGCCGGTCGAGCCGTTGTAGCTGAAGGTCTTCAGGGTGGTGGTGTAGCCGGCCGCGTCCAGCTTGCTCTTCACGTAGTCGATCGAGGCCTTGTAGCCGGGGCGGCCGTGCGCCCGGTTGCCGCCGTTGGCGGTGGCTATCGACTGGAGCTGGACCAGGTGCGCCTTGACGTTGGCGACCGGGATGTCGGGGGCGGCGGCGACCGTCGGTGCGGCGGGGGCCACCGGGGCCTTGGGTGCCGCCGAGGCGGCGGGGGCGAGGAAGGCGGCCGCGAGGGTGACGGCGGCAGCGGCGGACAGGGCGGATCGGCGCAGGCGGGATCGCCGCGGGGCGCGCTCGGTCAATGGAGGCTCCGGTATCCGGTGGGGCAGAACGGAAACGCGTCACTTCACGGGCGGCGGAGGGATGCTGAGGGGGTGTGGGGCCGCCGGTCGCACCGAAAAGTTGACGCGACCATGATGATTGAGCGAAGCCGGGAGTCCGTCAAGGGGCGGCGGGACGACTGACAGCTGACAGAATCTGAAATCTGTTATCTGTCAGCTGAAATCCGTCAGTCGTCGACCGGCGGCTGCTCGGGCGTGCGGGGCAGCACCGCCCGGACGACGGCGCCGCCGTCGTGGTTGCCCGTCGTGAACCGGCCGCCCAGTTCCTCGGCCCGCTCGGCCATCGAGCGCAGCCCGACACCCGAACCGGCATGCCGCGCTGCCGGATCGGCCGGATCGGCCGGGTCCGTCAGGTCGGCCAGGCGTGCCGGGCCGGCCGGGAAGCCGCAGCCGTCGTCCCAGATCTCCAGCACCACCGCCTCCGGCCGCACCCGCAGCGTCAGCCGGGCCCGGCCGGCCCCCGAGTGGCGCAGCACGTTGTGCAGCGCCTCGCCACTGATCCGCAGCGCCGCCACCTCGACGGCGGCCGGCAGCGCGGGCGGCGGGTCCGGGTCCAGCACCAGCGACATCCGCACCCGCGAGCCGTCCAGCTCCGCGACCAGCCGTCGCAGCGCCACCGCGAGCCCCTCCCCCGCCAGCGCGGCGGGCGCCAACCCCTCGGTGATCCGGCGCAGTTCGTCGATCGCCTGCCCGATCCCGGCCGACACGGTGACCAGCGAGCGGGCCGCCGGGGAGTCCTCGGGCACGGCGGCCCGCGCGGTGTCGACGCCGAGCCGCAGTCCCGAGAGGGTGGGCCCGAGGCCGTCGTGCAGGTCGTGCCGCAGGCGCCGGCGCTCCTCCTCGCGGGCGAGCACGACCTGTCGCCGCCCGCGCTGCAGTTCCTCGTACATCCGCAGCGAGGCGATCGCGGGCGCGGCCTGGTCGGCGAGGAAGCGCAGCACCTCGTGGTCCTGGGCGTCCAGTTCGGGCTGGCCGGTGCGCGGCGGCGCGTACAGGTCGCCGATGACCGCGCCCTCGTAGCTGAGCGGGAACACCTGGCTGGCCGGTCCGAGGGTGCCGACGGCGGCGAGCTCGTGCGGTCCGGTGCGGGTGTGCAGGACGACCCGGGCGCCGGGCAGGCCGAGGGCGTTCACCACGGTGTCGCAGAGCAGGGGCGGTGCGTCGGCGGGGCTGACGGCCCGGCTCAGCCGCTCGGCCAGGGCCCGCACCACCTGGTAGGGGCGGGCCCGGTCGCCGTAGTAGAAGCGGTCGACGGCCCGCACCACCCACCGGGTGGTGGGTGCGAGCAGTCCGCCGATGGCCAGCGCCCCGGCGGCGAGCAGTTGCGCGGGCGCACTGCTGGCCTGCGGCAGGGCGCGGCGCAGCAGCAGCGCGATGCCGAGGTAGCCGGCGATCAGCAGGGCGGTGAGGGCGAGGACGCTGAGCATCCGGCGGGTCGCCCGGTCGAGGTAGCGGGAGCGGTCGCGGGTGAAGGCGTAGCCGACGGCGCCGAGCATCCACAGCGCGGAGCCGGCGAAGTAGACGACCGCCGCGATGCTCTCCGAGCTGCCGAGCCGCAGCGCGATGTTGGTGGTGATCAGCCAGACGAGGTAGGGCACCAGGACGGCGGTGACGCTGCGGTGCGGGCGGGCGGAGCGCCGCCAGCGGACGGCGGCGACGGCGAGGCTGGTGACGACCAGGCCCCAGGCGACCAGGGTGGCGTGCCATTCGTCCAGCGGCAGGCCCTGTCCGGGCGGTACCAGGACGTCGCCGTGGTAGGGCAGCGGGCTGCTCAGGCGGACGGTGCAGGCGTGGACGGCGCTCCACAGGGCGACGGCCGCGACGTAGGCGCGGCCCGGTCCGCCGGGCAGTCGGCCTTCGGGCAGCCAGAGCGGGAGGGCGACGGAGACGAAGATGAACAGGGCGACGGAGACGAGCAGCAGGGCCGCACCGAGGGCTTCGACCGCCGGTCCGGCGTCGGTGACGGCGGCGAGGAGGAGGGTGAAGCGGGAGAGGCAGCCGCCGAGGCCGGCGGCGAGCAGGCAGCGGCCGAGGCTGCGGCCGGCGGGCGGTGCGCCCGACGGTCCGGCGGCGGGGGCGGGGACGGTCCCGTCGGGGGCGGGGGCGGCGCGGTGGGCGAGGATGAGCAGCCCGGAGAGCGCGAAGGCGAAGCCGAGGAGGACCGTTTCGCCGTCGTGGAGGTAGAACGGGGCGGTCCAGGGGGCGTCCGGGTGGGTGACGGCGAGCAGGACCCAGCCGAGGCCGCTGAGCAGTGTCGCGACACAGGCCCAGGCCGCCGGTCCGAGGACGGTGCGCCGGGGAGCGGCCGACGGGCGGGGCGGTGGGGGTGCCGTACGGGCGGGTGGGCCGGCCGGGCCGTGCGGGCGGGCGGGCCGGGTGGTCGGCTCGGCGGTGTGCCGGGCCGGTGTGGTGGCGGCCGGGGTCGCGGCCGGTTCGCTCATGATGAGGGCCTCCTCCCCCGCATCCTGCGTCTCCTGCCGTCCCGGCGGCGCGGGACGGCGGTCCGGTTCCGGCCCCGGCCCGGGGTGGCGGCGGGCGCCCGCGCGGGTGCGGGTCAGCCGTCGCCGAGTCCCATGTCGCGGGCGCGGGCGACGGCCTCCGCACGGGTCGCGACGTGCAGTTTCTCGAAGATGTGGGTGACGTGGTTGCGGACCGTCTTCTCCGCGACCACCAGTTCCCGGGCGATCCGGCGGTTGTCCAGTCCGCGGGCCACCAGGTCGAGGACCTCGGCCTCGCGGGCGGTGAGCGCCGGGAAGAGCTGGCCGGCCTCCCGGACCCGGGCCCCGGCGAGCAGGGTGGTGATCCGCTCGGCGACGTCCGCGCCGAACACCGCGCCGCCGGCCGCGACGGTGCGCACCGCGTGCAGCACCTCCTCGCGGCCCGCGCCCTTCACCAGGTAGCCGCGGGCCCCGGCCTGGAGGGCGGCGAGCAGGCTGCCGTCGTCGTCCGCCATGGTGAGCATCAGCACCGGCGGGGCGGGCTGGTCGGCGGAGAGCCGGCGGGTGGCCTCCAGGCCGGAGCCGTCCGGCAGCGAGAGGTCCATCACGACCATGTCGGGATGGTGGCGGGCGACCGCCTCCGGTACGTCGCCGGCGCGTTCGGCCTCGGCGACGACGACGATGCCCTCGGCGCTCTCCAGGGCGGCCTTCAGGCCTTCCCGGAACAGCGGGTGGTCGTCGACGATCAGCACCCGCACGGGTGCGGCCGCCGACTCGTCCTCCGGCCGGGGCTCCGGTCGCTGCGGGTCTTCGGCGGGGTGTTCTTCATCCACCTGGCCGACACTACCAGCGATACGGGCGTGACTTTCCGTGACGTACCTGGTGGCCGGGCCCGCGGTGACCTGGTGCGCGGCGGGCGGGCCGCCGGGCGGCCGGGGCGGACAAGACCGCTGCCCCATGCGCCCGGGACTGCGGGAGGCCGAAACTGGATTCAGCGCGCCCGGGACGGCGACCGGTCGTCAGTGGGCCCCCTCCCACCCGTCCCTAGGCGGTGCCATGACCACGGCGATTCCCTTCCGTCCCCGGCCGCACACCCCTGCCGGGCCCCTGCCGCGCCGCACCGCCGCGCAGCGCCACCTCACCGGCGCCGCGGCGGTCACCGCGTTCTGCCTGGCGGTCGCCACCCTCTGGGTCTGCTACGTCCTGGTGCACCTCGGTGCCCCCGGCGTCGAGGCGCCCAGGGACCAGTTGGCCATCCTGCTCTACGCGCTGCCGACGGCGGCGGCGGGGATGCTGCTGCACGCCCACCGGCCGGGAAATCCGCTCGGTTGGGTGATGCTCGTCTACGCGCTGACGTCCATGCTGCCGAGCGCGGCGGCGGCACCCGTCTGGGTGGAGGTCTCCGACCCCGGCATCGTGGGCGCGGCGGCGGTGGTCCGCGGGGTGTGCGACACCGTCAGCGGGACCCTGTTCTACGTGCTGCCGCTCTGGCTGCCGGCCGCCCGGCTGGCCTCCCGCCGGTGGTGGTGGTACATCGGCGCCGTCACGCTGTGGGTGCTGCCGGCCGCGATGTCCTTCCTGGACCGCACGACCGTCTTCGGGCGTCCCAACCCGCTGGCCGACAGCGCGCCCGCGAACTTCTTCGGCTCGGTCTACGACCGCCTGGACGGCCTCTACGACCCGGTCAACTACCTGCTGATCGGCATCGCCGCGGCCGTGCTGCTGGTGCGGCTGCTGCGGCGCACGGCGCCCCGCCGGCGCGCGCACGTCGCCGGGATGCTGGGCGCCTACCTGCTGTGGGCGGGCATGCAGGACTACTACACGCGCCGGTTCGAGTACGAGTACTGGCTGAGCTACTCGCTGTTCACGGCGGCCGGCGCGGTCTGGGCGGTGGCCGTGGCGTTCCTGGTGGTGCGCGACGGCGGGTGGCGGCTGGACCGCGCCGCCCGGTCGGTGCTGACCGGACTGCTGCTCGCCACCGGGCTCACCCTGGTGTTCGTGGTGTGCGCGGCGGTACTGTCCGGCTGGCTGGTGCCGGGCCGGGGCGCCGCCGCGCTGGTGCTGATCGCGCTGGTCTTCGTGCTGGGCGCGGGCCTGCCGCGGGCCGCGCGGTGGGCCGTGGGCGCGGTGGACCGGCTCTACTACGGCGACCGCGCGCAGCCCTACCAGGTGCTGCGGACGCTGGCCGGGCAGGTCCGGCAGGTGGTCGAGCCGGAGCGGCTGCCGTCCGCGCTCTGCACGGCGGTCGCGGAGGAGCTGCGGCTGCCGGGTGTGGCGCTGGCCGTCACCACGCGGGCCGGGCGCCGGTCGCTGGCGGCGGTGGGGCGCCTGGACGGGCCGGTCCAGGACTTCGAGCTGGTCCACAACGGGGCGGTGATCGGCGAGTTGACGGTCGGGCTGCGGGCGGGCGAGGAGCAGCTGGACCCCAGTGACGTCGACATCCTGCGCTCGCTCGCCGACCAGGCCTCGCCGGCCGTCGCCTCGCTGCGGTTGCAGGAGGACCTCCAGGCCAGCCGGGAGCAGATCGTCGCGGCCCGCGAGGAGGAGCGGCGGTGGCTGCGGCGGGACATCCACGACGGGCTCGGGCCGGCGCTGGCCGGGCTGCGCCTGCGGGTCGACAACGCGGCCTCGGCTGCGGCCGGGGCGGCGGGCGGCACTGCCGCGGAGGCGGCAGGCGCAGGTGCAGGTGCAGGTTCAGACGCAGGCGCAGGCGCAGCGGTGGGGACGGGGCCGGAGGCGATCGCGCAGACGCTGCAGGGCATCTCGGGCGACCTCGCGATGGCGATCAAGGAGGTGCGGCGGATCACCGACCGGCTCGGACCCGCGCCGCTCGGCGAGTTCGGCCTCACCCGCGCCGTGCAGCACCTGGCGTCCTCGTTCAGCAGCGACGGGCTCGCCGTCAGCGCCGCGCTCCAGCCGGACCCGCTGCCGGAGCTGCCCGCCGCCGTCGAGGTGGCCGCGTACCGGATCACCGCCGAGGCGCTGAACAACGTGCTGCGGCACGCCCAGGCCCGGCACGCCCAGGTGACGCTGCGGGTGGACGACGCGAACCTGACGCTGACCGTCCAGGACGACGGGATCGGCCTCGGCCTCTTCCAGGCCCTCCCCGCCGTGACCCCGGACGCAGCGAGCACCAGTGCCGACGCCGGTGCCAGTGCCAGTGCCGGCACCGGCGAGGACGACGGGGCCGAGGCGGAGGACCGGGGTGCGACGACCGGTGTCGGCCTGCGGTCGATGGCGGACCGGGCGGCCGAGATCGGCGGGCGCTGCACCGTCAACCGGCTCCCGAAGGAGAACGGGACCCGGGTGATGGCGGTCCTCCCCCGGTACCCCTCGCAGGGGCGCGACGCGCAGGCGTGACCGAAAGCCGCGGCGGCCCCACGACTGACAACTGACAACTGACAGATTTCAGATAACAGATAACAGCTGACAGATTTCAGATTCTGTCAGCCGTCAGTCG
>NZ_JBHVER010000129.1:0-23721 GCF_042802195.1 Kitasatospora sp. NPDC057500
CAACCACCCCCATCCACTGGCCCACCATCCTCAACACCCCCACCCACCACCTCGACCTCCCCACCTACCCCTTCCAACACCAGCACTACTGGCTGCCGTCCGGTCCCGGCCTTCCCGCGACCGGCGCGCTCCCGGCCCCCCGGGCCCTCGCGGATCCGCCGTCGGACCTCCTTGAGCTGGTCCGGTTGCACGCGGCCGCCGTCCTGGGCCACACCGAGATCACCGAGGTGCCCGCGCACCTGCGGTTCCAGGACATCGGCTTCGGCTCGCTCGCCGCGGTGCAGTTCCGGGACAGCCTCAGCGCGGCGGTCGGACGGCGACTGCCCGCCACCATCGCCTTCGACTACCCGACGCCGGCCGCGCTGGCCCGCTACCTGGACTCCGGCGCGCTCACCGACACCCCGGTCCTCGTCCCGGCGGCCCTGGACGAGCCGATCGCGATCGTCGGCATGGCGTGCCGCTACCCCGGGGGGATCACCTCGCCGGAGGAGCTCTGGCGGCTGGTCACCGACGGCGTGGACGTGATGGCACCGTTCCCCACCGATCGCGGGTGGAAGGTCGACCAGGCCTTCCAGCACGCCCGGGAAGGCGGCTTCCTCTACGACGCCGCCGAGTTCGACGCCGACTTCTTCGGGATCAGCCCGCGCGAGGCGCTGGCGATGGACCCGCAGCAGCGGCTGCTGCTGGAGGTCTCCTGGGAGGCGTTCGAGCGGGCCCAGATCGACCCGCTCTCGCTCGCGGGCAGCCGGACCGGGGTCTTCGTCGGCCTGGCGGGCAATGACTACCAGGCCGTGGTGCGGGAATCCACCGCGGCCGGATCCGGGTTCGGCATGGCGGGAAACTCCAGCAGTGTGGCCTCCGGACGGATCGCCTACACCCTGGGTCTGGAGGGCCCGGCGGTGACGGTGGACACCGCCTGCTCCTCCTCGCTGGTGGCCCTGCACCTGGCGGCTCAGGCGCTGCGGGGCGGCGAGTGCTCGCTCGCACTGACCGGCGGCGCCACCGTGATGTCCACCTCGGAGGCCTTCGAGGACTTCTCCCGGCAGGGCGGGCTGGCGGGGGACGGACGGTGCAAGGCGTTCGCGGACGCCGCCGACGGCACCGGCTGGGGCGAGGGCGTGGGCGTGCTGGTACTGGAGCGGCTCTCCGACGCCGAGCGCAACGGGCACGACGTGCTGGCAGTGGTGCGCGGCAGCGCGATCAACCAGGACGGCGCCTCCAACGGCCTCACCGCCCCCAACGGCCCCTCCCAGCAACGCGTCATCCGCCAAGCGCTCGCCAACGCCCGCCTCACCACCACCGACATCGACGCCGTCGAAGCCCACGGCACCGGCACCACCCTCGGCGACCCCATCGAAGCCCAAGCCCTCCTCGCCACCTACGGCCAGGACCGCCAACACCCCCTCCTCCTCGGCTCCGTCAAATCCAACATCGGCCACACGATGGCGGCGGCCGGCGTCGCCGGAATCATCAAGACGGTGCAGGCCATGCACCACGGCGTGCTCCCCAGGACCCTGCACGTCGACCGGCCCTCCACCCACGTCGACTGGTCCGAGGGTTCGGTGGAACTCCTCACCGAACAACGCCCCTGGCCCGACACCGGACGCCCCCGCCGCGCCGCCGTCTCGTCCTTCGGCATGAGCGGCACCAACGCCCACGTGATCCTGGAGCAGGCCGCGGAGCCCGTTCCGGTCGAGGCCGTGGAGCTCCCGCCGGTGCTGCCGCTGGTGCTCTCCGCCCGCACCGAACCCGCCCTCCGCGCGCAGGCCGGGCGACTCCGCGAGTGGTACACCGGTACCGGGGCCGCGCTGCCCGCCGCCGAGGTGGGCCGCGCGCTCGCCCTCGGCCGCGCGCGGTTGCCGCACCGCGCGGTCGTCGTCGGTGGCACACCCGAGGAGTTCGCCGACGGGCTGGCGGCCCTGGCCGGCGGTGGCGTGTCGGAACACCTGGTACAGGGGACGGCACAGGCCGGCGGCGGCGCCGGTCCGGTCTTCGTCTTCCCCGGCCAGGGCTCGCAGTGGGCCGGCATGGGCCGCGAACTGCTGGACACCTCAACCGTGTTCCGCGCCGCGATGGCGCGCTGCGGGACCGCGCTCGCGCCGTACGTGGACTGGTCGCTGACCGAGGCCCTCACCGACGGAGCCCTGCTCGAACGCGTGGATGTGGTCCAGCCGGCGCTGTTCGCCGTGATGGTCTCCCTGGCCGAGGTGTGGCGGTCCTGCGGGATCGAGCCGTCCGCCGTGGTGGGGCACTCGCAGGGCGAGATCGCCGCCGCCTGCGTCGCCGGCGCGCTCTCGCTGGACGACGCCGCCCGGGTGGTGGCGCTGCGTTCCCGCCTGATCGCCGGTGAACTGGCCGGCCAGGGCGGCATGGTGTCGGTGGCCGCCCCGGCCGGGGACGTGCGGGAACTGCTGGACCGGTGGCCCGGGCGACTGGCACTGGCCGCGGTCAACGGTCCGTCCTCCGTGGTGCTGGCGGGCGACACGGACGCCGTGCAGGAGCTGCTGGACGCCTGCGGGGCCGAGCAGCTCCGGGCCCGCCGGATCCCGGTGGACTACGCCTCGCACTCGTCCCAGGTCGAGAGGATCCAGGCCGAGTTGCTGTCGGCCCTGGAGGCCGTCACACCGCTTCCGGCGCAGGTGCCGTTCTGGTCGACCGTCACCGGCGGGCTGCTGGACACCACCGAGCTGACCGGCGAGTACTGGTACCGCAACCTGCGGCAGACGGTCCTCTTCCAGGAGACCGTCCACGCCCTGGCCTCAGCCGGGCACACCGTCTTCGTCGAGACCAGTTCGCACCCGGTGACCACCGCCGGCATCGAGCAGACGCTCGACTCGTGCGGAGTGGACGGCGTGGTCACCGGCACGCTCCGCCGCAACACCGGCGATGCGGGCCAGTTCATCACCGCGCTGGCCACGCTGGGCGTGCACGGGACCGAGCCGGACTGGTCGGCGGTCTTCGGCCCGGCCACGAGCCACCGGGTCGCACTGCCCACCTACGCCTTCCAGCACCGGCGGTTCTGGCCGGAGCGGATCGAGCGGGAGTCCCCCACACGCGCGGTGACGGACGACTGGCGCTACCGGGTGGCCTGGCAGTCCCTCACCCCGCAGCCGGCCGCCGACCGGAGCGGCCGCTGGCTGGTGCTGGTGCCCGCCCGGGCGGGCGGCGAGGAGAGCGTCGCCACCCTGCTGGAGGCCATGGCCGACAGCGGCTGCGAGGCGCAGCCGCTGGTGCTCGACGCGATCGACCCGGAGCACGTGCGGCAGCAGGCCGCCGGGGCCGCCGGCGTGCTCTCACTGCTCACCTGGGACGAACGGCCGGACGTCGACCACCCGTCGGTGCCGCACGGCTACGCGCTCACGGTCTCGCTGATCCAGGCACTCGACGGCGTGGAGGTTCCGCTCTGGTGCGCGACGCGCGACGCGGTGCGGGTTGCCGACTCGGATCTGCTGGGCAACCCCGGGCAGGCCCTGGTCTGGGGCCTGGGCCGGGTGATGGGTCTGGAGCACCCGGAGCGCTGGGGCGGCGTGGTCGACCTGCCCCCCGCCCTGACCCCCCGGACCGCGGAGCTGTTCGCCCGAACCCTGGGCAACACGGGCGACGAGGACCAGTGGGCCGTCCGGCAGTCCGGCGTCTTCGTCCGCCGCCTGGTCCGGGCGACCCCCTACGCCGAGCAGCCGGACTGGCGCCCGAGCGGCACGGTACTGGTGACCGGCGGCACCGGTGCGCTGGGCGCGATGGTCGCCCGCCGGCTCGCCGAAGGCGGGGCCGATCACCTGGTACTGACCAGTCGGCGTGGCGAACAGGCGGAGGGTGCGGCCGAGTTGGCGGCCGAGATCGCCGCGCTGGGGGCGGCGGTGACGATCGCGGCCTGCGACGTCGCCGACCGGGACGCACTGGCGGCGCTGCTCGCCGGGCTCCCGGGCGAGCTGACGGCCGTGGTGCACGCCGCCGGCGTTCTCGACGACGGCCTGATCGCGTCGCTGACACCCGATCAGCTCGAACGGGCGCTGAGCGCGAAGATGACCGCCGCACGCAATCTGCACGACCTGACCCTCGACCGCGACCTCTCCGCCTTCGTGCTCTTCTCCTCCGCCGGTGCCACCGCCGGTGCGCCGGGCCAGGGCAACTACGCTCCCGGCAACGCCTACCTGGACGCGCTGGCGCAGCACCGGCACTCGCTCGGCCTGCCCGCGACCTCGGTGGCCTGGGGCGCCTGGGACGGTTCCGGCATGGCGACGGGGGCGGTGAAGGACCTGCTGCGGCGCCACGGTGTACCGGCGATCGACCCCGAGTCGGCCTTGAAGGCGCTCCAGCAGGCCCTGAACGAGGCGCAGCCGATGCTGCTGGTCGCCGACATCGAGTGGCCGCGCTACCACGTGGCCTTCACCGCCGTCCGGCCGAGCCCGATGTTCGACGAGATCCCCGAGGTTCGGGCGCTGCGTTCGGCCGCGCCGCAGGAGCCGGCGGCCGTGGGGTCCGCCCTGCAGCAGCAGTTGGCGACGCTCTCCGAGCCGGAGCGGGAGCACCTGCTGCTCGGTCTGGTCCGGACGCACTCGGCGCTGGTGCTCGGGCACGCCGAGTCCGACGCGGTGGCTGCCGACCGGGCCTTCCGCGAGCTGGGGCTGGACTCCGTGACCGCGGTGGAGCTGCGCAACCGGCTGAACACCGCAACCGGCCTGCGCCTGCCGGCCACCCTGGTGTTCGACTTCCCGACGCCGGCGGCACTGGCCGGGCACCTGTACGGCGAGCTCGGCGGCGGTGCCCCGGCCCCGGTCGAGCAGGCGCAGGTCCGGGCGAGCGACGAGCCGGTGGCCGTCGTCGGCATGGCCTGCCGCTACCCCGGCGGGGTGGCCTCGCCCGAGGACCTGTGGCGACTGGTCTCGGCCGGCCGGGACACCGTCTCGGCCTTCCCCACCGACCGTGGCTGGCAGGTCGGCGAGGGCCGGGGCGGGTTCCTGTACGACGCAGGGGAGTTCGACGCGGAGTTCTTCGGGATCAGCCCGCGCGAGGCGCTGGCGATGGACCCGCAGCAGCGGCTGCTGCTGGAGACCGCCTGGGAGGCGCTGGAGCGGGCCGGGATCGTGCCTGCCTCACTGCAGGGCAGCCCGACGGGTGTGTTCGCGGGCATCGCCGGCAGTGACTACGGCGCGCGGTTCGACTCCGCGGATCCGGACGGCGGCGGCTATCTGATGACCGGCAACGCGCCGAGCATCGTTTCCGGCCGGATCTCCTACACCCTGGGCCTGGAGGGCCCGGCGATCACGGTGGACACCGCGTGCTCCTCGTCCCTGGTGGCCCTGCACCTGGCGGCCCAGGCGCTGCGCTCCGGCGAGTGCTCGCTCGCCCTGGCCGGCGGCGTAACGGTGATGGCCAGCCCGGTGACCCTGGCCGAGTTCTCCCGGCAGGGCGGGCTGGCCGGGGACGGGCGGTGCAAGGCGTTCGCGGACGCCGCCGACGGGACGGGGATGGCCGAGGGTGCGGGTGTGCTGGTACTGGAGCGGCTCTCCGACGCCGAGCGCAACGGCCACCGGGTGCTCGCCGTGGTCCGCGGCAGTGCCGTGAACCAGGACGGCGCCTCCAACGGCCTCACCGCCCCCAACGGCCCCTCGCAGCAGCGGGTGATCCGCCAGGCGCTCGCCAACGCCCGCCTCACCACCACCGACATCGACGCCGTCGAAGCCCACGGCACCGGCACCACCCTCGGCGACCCCATCGAGGCCCAGGCCCTGCTGGCCACCTACGGCCAGGACCGGGACCACCCCCTGCTCCTCGGCTCGATCAAGTCCAACATCGGCCACACCCAGGCCGCCGCCGGCGTCGCGGGCGTCATCAAAATGGTGCAGGCCATGCACCACGGCCAACTCCCCCGCACCCTCCACGTCGACCGGCCCTCCACCCACGTCGACTGGTCCGAGGGCGCCGTCGAACTCCTCACCGAACAACGCCCCTGGCCCGACACCGGACGCCCCCGCCGCGCCGGCGTCTCCGCCTTCGGCATCAGCGGCACCAACGCCCACATCATCCTCGAACAAGCACCCCACACCACCCAGCCCACCACCGCCCCCGCGACGGGACCGCTGGTGCCGATCGTGCTCTCCGCCCGCAGCGACTCCGCACTGCGACGGCAGGCGGAGCAACTGCTGCCGCTGGCCGACACCGACCCCGGAGAACTGGGGTGGTCGCTGGCCGCGACCCGTTCGCCGATGCCGCACCGCGCCGTGGTGCTGGCCGGGAACCGGGCCGCCGTGGCCGCCGGCCTGTCCGCGTTGGCGGCGGGCGAGCGGGCCCCCCAACTGGTCGCCGGCCCGCCGGTACCGGGCCGCCTCGGGGTGCTGTTCACCGGCCAGGGCTCGCAGCGGACCGGCATGGGCGGTGAGCTCTACCGGCACTACCCGGCCTTCGCGGCCGCGCTGGACGAGGTCTGCGCCGACCTGGACCGCCACCTGGACCGGCCCCTGCGCGAGGTGATGTTCGAGCAGCCGGACCTGCTGGAGCAGACCCGGTACACCCAGCCGGCACTGTTCGCCCTGGAGGTGGCGCTCTACCGGTTCCTGGGCCTGTCGCCGGACTACCTGGCCGGCCACTCGGTCGGCGAGATCGCCGCCGCTCACCTGGCCGGCGTGCTGTCCCCGACGGACGCGGCGGTGCTGGTGACGGCGCGGGGCCGGCTGATGCAGGAACTGCCGGCCGGCGGCGCGATGCTCTCGGTGCAGGCCACGGAGGCCGAGGTGGCCGAGTGGCTCGCCGGACGGGACCTCCCGCTGGACATCGCGGCGGTGAACGGTCCGCGCGCGGTGGTGGTGTCGGGCGGGGACGCGGCGGTGGCGGCCTGCGCCGAGCACTTCGCCGGCACCGGCCGCAAGACCAAGCGGCTGGCGGTCGGCCATGCCTTCCACTCCGCGCTGATGGAGCCGATGCTCGCCGAGTTCGCCGAGGTCGCCGCAGGGCTGGAGTTCCGGCGTCCGCGGATCCCGATCGTCTCCACGGTCACCGGGGAGCCGGTGCCCGCCGAGCGGATCGCCACCGCGCAGTACTGGGTCGAGCAGGCCCGGGGCACGGTGCGGTTCGCGGACACGGTGCGGTCCATGGCCGAGGCCGGGGTGGGCACCTTCCTGGAGATCGGGCCGGACGCCGTGCTCTCCGCGTTGGGGCCGGACTGCCTGCCCGCCGGGGCCGAGGCCCTCTTCGTACCGGCGCTGCGCGACCAGCGGTCCGAACCGGAGACGGTGCTGACCGCACTGGCCCAGCTCCACCGCGCCGGGACGGCGATCGACTGGACGGCCTGGTTCGACGGGCACGCCGGTCCCGGAGTCGAGCTGCCGACCTACCCGTTCCAGCGGAAGCGCTACTGGTACCAGCCGCCCGCCGGGCCGAGCCGGCCCACCGGCGACGACTGGCGGTACCGGATCGAATGGCAGCCGCTCGCCGGGCGGCGCCCGGCACCGCTGTCGGGCCGCTGGCTGCTGCTGGCGCAGGACCCGGCGGAGGCCGACGCGGCCGCCGGGGCGCTGCTGCGCGCCGGCGCGCAGCCGGCCACCTGGCTGGTCGGGCCCGGGGAACTGACCCGCGAACTGCTGGCGGCCCGCCTGGCCGGCGCCCCGGAGGGGATCGCCGGCGTGCTGATGCTGCCCGGTCCCTCCGAGCTGGCGGGCGCCGTGGCGCTCTTCCAGGCGCTGGGCGACGCGGAGGTCGGGGCGCCCCTGTGGGTGGCCACCCGCGGGGCCGTCGCGGTCGGTTCCACGGAGCCGCTGCCCAACCCGGAGCAGGCCCGGCTGTGGGGCTTCGGCCGGGTGGCCGGGCTTGAGGACCCGCGACGATGGGGCGGCCTGGTCGATCTGCCCGAACTGCTGGACGAGCCGGCCGGTGAGCTGCTGGCCTCCGTACTGGCCGGGCGGGACGAGGAGGACCAGCTGGCGATCCGCGACGGCGGCCTGTTCGCGCGCCGACTGCTGCGCGCCCCGCAGCAACCCGCCCGGTCCGACACGCCCTGGCAACCGCACGGCACGGTGCTGATCACCGGCGGCACCGGCGCGCTGGGCGGCCACGTGGCCCGCTGGCTGGCCCGGAGCGGGGCGGAGCACCTGGTCCTCGCCAGCCGCCGGGGTCCGCTCGCGCCCGGGGCGACGGAGCTGGCGGAGGAGCTCACCAGGCTCGGTGCCCAGGTCACCGTGGTCGTGTGCGACGCCGCGGACCGGGAGTCGCTGGCGCGGACACTGGCGGCGATACCGGTCGAAGCGCCGCTGACCGGTGTGGTGCACACCGCCGGGGTGCTGGAGAACCTGCCGATCGACCGGCTGACGCCGGAGGCCCTGGAGGCCTCGCTCTGGTCCAAGACCGTGGCAGCGCGCAACCTGCACGAACTGACCGCCGATCAGAAGCTGGAGGCCTTCGTCCTGTTCTCCTCGGTCTCCGGGGTCTGGGGCAGCGCCGGGCAGGGTGCCTACGCCGCCGCCAACGCCTACCTGGACGCTCTGGCCCAGCACCGCCGGGCCTCCGGGCTGGCAGGGCTCTCGGTGGCCTGGGGCGCCTGGGACGGCGGCGGGATGGCTGCGGGCGACGGCGTGGAGTGGCTGCGACGGCGCGGGGTGATCCCGATGGCGCCCGACCGGGCGGTCGCGGCACTGGCCGCTGCGCTGGACCAGGACGAGACGGCGGTGGCCGTCGCCGACATGGACTGGTCGCTCTTCGCTCCGTCGTTCACCCTCAACCGGCCCAGCCCGCTGATCGAGCAGCTGCCCGAGGTGCGGCAGGTGCTGGAAGCGGCACCCCGGCCGAAGGCCGCACCCGCGTTGGCCGGGGTCTCCGGTCCGGAACGCCGGCGGGCCCTGCTCGCGCTGGTTCTGGAGCAGGTCGCCGCCATCCTCGGCTACGACTCGGCGGAGGTGGCGCCCGAGGTGAGCTTCCGGGAGCTGGGCTTCGACTCACTGGCCGCGGTGGAGATGCGCAACGCCCTCAAGGAGGCGACCGGCCTGCAGCTGCCGCCCGCCCTGGTCTTCGACCACCCGACGCCCGACGCGCTGGCCGACCACCTCGACGCGCTCCTGGGCCGTCAGTCGGCCGACGAACCGCGTCCGGTGCTGGACCAGCTCGACCAGTTGGAGCAGGCGCTCGCCCGGATCGGACCGGACGACGCGCTGCGCTCCAAGATCGTCACCCGCCTGCGCGGCCTGACACTCGCCTGGGACACCGGCCGGCAGCCCGGCGCAGCGGTCCTGGAGACCGTCAGCGACGACGAGCTGTTCGACTTCATCAACACGGAATTCGGAAGGGATTAAATGTCCAACGAGGAGAAGCTCCGCGACTACCTCCGTTGGGTCACCGCCGACCTGCAGAAGGCGCGCCAGCGCGTGGCCGAGCTCGAAGACGCCGACCACGAGCCGATCGCGATCATCGGCATGGCCTGCCACTTCGCCGGCGGCGTGGATTCCCCGGAGGACCTGTGGCGGCTGGTCGAGTCCGGCGGGGACGCGGTCGGCGGCCTCCCGGCCGACCGGGGCTGGAACCTGGCCGAGCTGTACGACCCGACGGGTGACCGGCCCGGAACGTGCTACGTCCGCGAGGGCGGCTTCCTCGACGGCGCGGCCGAGTTCGACGCCGGGTTCTTCGGGATCTCGCCGCGCGAGGCGCTGGCCATGGACCCCCAGCAACGGCTCTTCCTGGAGACCTGCTGGGAAGCGGTCGAGCGGGCCAGGATCAGCCCGGCCGCGGTGCGCGGCCGCGACATCGGCGTCTTCGCCGGGGTGTCCGGGCGGGACTACGGCGGTGACCTGAGCGCGGCCGGACCGGAGGTCGAGGGCCACGTGGTCACCGGCAACGCCGTCAGCGTGGTCTCCGGCCGGGTCGCCTACACCCTGGGGCTGGAGGGCCCTGCGGTCACCGTCGACACCGCCTGCTCGTCCTCCCTGACGGCGCTGCACCTGGCCGTGCAGTCGCTGCGCCGGGGCGAGTGCTCGATGGCGCTGGCCGGCGGCGTCGCGGTGATGTCCAGCCCCGCCGTACTGGTGGAGTTCTCCCGCCAGCAGGCGCTGGCGCCCGACGGGCGCTGCAAGGCGTTCGGCTCCGCGGCCGACGGCACCGGCTGGGGCGAGGGGGTGGCGGTGCTGCTCGTGGAGCGGCTCTCCGACGCCCGCCGCAACGGCCACGAGGTGCTCGCCGTGGTCCGGGGCTCCGCCGTCAACCAGGACGGCGCCAGCAACGGACTGACGGCGCCCAGCGGCCCCGCACAGCAGGAGGTGATCCGGCGGGCCCTGGTCGAATCGCGGTTGACGCCCGACCAGGTGGACGCGGTGGAGGGACACGGCACCGGCACCACGCTGGGCGACCCGATCGAGGTCCAGGCGCTGCTGGCGACCTACGGGCAGGAGCGCGACCACCCGCTCTGGCTCGGCTCGGTCAAGTCCAACATCGGCCACACCCAGGCCGCCGGGGGCGCGGCCGGGGTGATCAAGATGGTCATGGCGCTGCGGCACGGCGTACTGCCGCCGACCCTCCACGCGGCCGAGCCGACGCCGCACGCGGACTGGTCGGCCGGCGCGGTCCGGCTCCTGACGGAGCGCCGGGAGTGGCCGGAGCGCGCCGAGGCGCGGCGGGCAGGGGTCTCGGCCTTCGGCATGAGCGGCACCAACGTGCACCTGATCCTGGAAGCGGCCCAGGAGTCCGGTTCCGCCGACGACGGGCCCGCCGCCACCGAGCCGCTCGGCGGCGGGCACGAACGGCCCGTCGCCCTCCGGGTGCTGCCGTGGGTGGTCGGTGCCCGCAGCGCCGCCGCCCTGGACGAGCAGACCGCCGTGCTGCGCACCCACGCCGCCGCGCTGGCACCCGCCGACGTGGCGCACTCACTGGTGGCCACCCGGGCGCCGATGGAGCACCGCGCGGTGCTGCTCGGCGAGGACCTGCCCGAGGTGGTCGGACAGGTGGTGCCCACCGCCGCGCCGGTGTTCGTCTTCCCCGGCCAGGGCGCCCAGTGGATCGGCATGGGCCGCGAACTGCTGGACCGCTCACCGGTCTTCGCCGAGCGGATCGAGGCCTGTGCGAAGGCGCTGGCACCGCACACCGATTGGTCGCTGCACGAGGTCCTCACGGGCGCCGAGGGCGCGGCCCCGCTCGACCGGGTGGACGTGGTGCAGCCCGCGCTCTGGGCGATGATGGTTGCGCTGGCCGAGGTGTGGCGGGCGTGCGGGGTGGAGCCGGCCGCGGTGGTGGGCCACTCGCAGGGCGAGATCGCCGCCGCCTGCGTGGCCGGGGTGCTGTCGCTGGACGACGCGGCGCGCGTGGTCGCGCTGCGCAGCAGGGAGCTGCTGCGGCTCTCCGGCCGGGGCGGGATGGTCTCCCTGGTGCTGACCGAGGAGGCCGCTTCCGCCCTGATCGAGCCCTGGGGCGAGCGGCTGTCGATCGCCGCGGTGAACGGGCCCCGCGCGGTGGTGGTCTCCGGCACGACGGAGGCCCTGGACGAGCTGGTGTCGGCCTGCGAGGCCGCCGGCACCCGCGCCCGCCGGATCCCGGTGGACTACGCCTCGCACTCCCCCCAGGTGGCCGGGCTCCGCGACGGGCTGCTCGACGCGCTGGCCCCGATCACCCCGCTGCCGGGCACCGTGCCGTTCGTCTCCACCACCGACCACGCCGGTGAGCCCGACGCCGAGTACTGGTACCAGAACCTGCGCGGCACCGTGCGCTTCGACCGGGCCGTCGAGCAGCTGCTGCGGCAGCGCCACGGAGTCTTCGTGGAGGTCAGCCCGCACCCGGTGCTCGCCACGGCGGTGCAGGAGCGGATCGAGGAGAGCGGCCGCCCCGCGGCTGCGGTCGGCACCCTGCGGCGCGGCGAGGGCGGCCCGGACCGGCTGCTCGTCTCGCTCGCCGAGGCGTACGTCTCGGGTGCTCCGGTCGACTGGGCACGCCTGCTGCCCGCCGGGGCGCGTGTGGTGGACCTGCCGACGTACCGCTTCCAGCGGCAGCGCCACTGGCTGGTCGCGGAGCGGGAGCGGGAGGCCGGGGACCCTTCCGAGGCGCAGTTCTGGGCGGCGGTGGACGCCGACGACCCAGCGGGGCTGGCCCGGCTGCTGGACGGACCGGCCGACGGGTGGCAGGAGGCCCTGCCGGCCCTGGCCCGGTGGCGACGCGACCGGCTGACCGGCTCCGAGCTCGACTCCTGGCGCTACCGGGTGACCTGGACGCCGCTGTCCCCCGGGGCCGCGGCGCCGTCCGGCAGCTGGCTGATCGTCGACGCCCCCGGCGGCTCCGCGCTTGGCGCTGAGCTGGAGCACGGACTGGGCGTGCCCACCGTCCGGATCGAGGGCTTCTCCCCCGAGTCGTTGGGGGATCCCGGCGAGTTCGCCGGGGTGCTCTCGCTGCTGGCGCTGAACGAGCGCCCGGACGTCGAGCAGCCCTCCCTGCCGGCAGGTCTCGCGGACACCCTGCGGCTGATCCAGGGGCTGACCGCGCTGGAGTCCGGGGCTCCGCTGTGGTGCCTGACCCAGGGCGCCGTCTCGGTCGGACGCTCGGATCCGCTGCGCAGCCTGCCGCAGGCGGCCTGCTGGGGCCTGGGCCGGGTGGCCGGCCTGGAACTGCCGCGCAGCTGGGGCGGGCTGGTCGACCTGCCCCAGCGGCTGGGCCCCCGCACGCTGGAGCGCCTGGCCCGGATCCTGGCCGCACCGGTCGGCGAGGACCAGCTCGCGCTGCGCGAGGCGGGCGTCTTCGGCCGCAGGCTGGTCCGCTCGGCCCGCGCCGAGGCCTCCGCGGGCCGCGGCCGGCAGCCGGACGGCACCGTCCTGGTGACCGGCGGCACAGGGGCGATCGGCGCCCACGTGGCGCGCTGGCTCGCCGCTGCGGGCGCGGAGCGCCTGGTGCTGACCAGCCGCCGGGGACCGGCCGCAGCGGGCGCCGAGGAGCTGACGGCCGAGTTGGCGGGGAGCGGCTGCGTGGTCACGGTCGCGGCCTGTGACGTGGCCGACCGCGAGGCGCTGGCCGCGCTGCTGGCCGAAGTCGGCCCGGTGAGCACCGTCTTCCACGCCGCCGGGGTCGGCCAGGCCACCGAGCTGCTGCGGACCTCCGTGGCCGAGCTGGCCGAGGTGGTGTCCGCCAAGGTGGCCGGCGCGGTGAACCTGGACGCGCTGCTGCCCGACGCCCGGCTGGTGCTCTTCTCCTCGGGCGCCGCCGTGTGGGGCAGCGCCGGCCAGGGCGCCTACGCCGCGGGCAACGCCTTCCTGGACGCCCTGGCCGAGGAGCGCCGTCAGCGCGGGCTGCCGGCGGTCTCGGTGGCCTGGGGCAGCTGGGCCGACAGCGGCATGGTGGGTGAGGAGGCCGACCGGCTGCTGAGCGCGCGCGGGGTCCGGCCGATGCCGCCCGAGCGGGCGCTCGCCGCGCTTCGGCAGGCGATCGCGGACGACGAGACCCAGATCACCGTGGCGGACCTGGACTGGTCCCGGTTCGCGCCGACCTTCGCGGTGGCCAGGCCCCGGCCGCTGATCGCCGAGATCCCCGACGCCGTCGAGGCGCTGCGCACCGAGGAGCCGTCGGGCCCGGGCGGCGGCGGGCAGTCCGCGTTCGCCGCCCGGCTCGCCGGGCTGCCCGAGAGCCGGCGCCACCGTGCCCTGGTCGACCTGATCCGGACCCGGGCGGCGGCCGTGCTCGGCCACCCCGGCCCGGAGGCGGTCAGTACCGGCCGGCCATTCCAGGACCTCGGCTTCGATTCGCTCACCGCGGTGGAGCTGCGCAACCGGCTGAACGCCGACACCGGCCTGCGACTGCCCGTCACCCTGCTGTTCGACTACCCGACCCATGACGTCCTGGCCGGCCACCTGGCCTCCCTGCTGGCCGACACCCTTCCGGAGCCGGCCGCGTCGGCGGTCGCCGCCGGCGGGTCGGACGAGCCGGTGGCCATCGTCGCCATGGCCTGCCGCTACCCGGGCGGGATCCGCACCCCGGAGGACCTGTGGCGGGTGGCCAGGGACGGCGTCACCGCGGTCGGCGAGTTCCCCGCCGACCGCGGCTGGGACCTGGACGCGGTCTACGACCCGGTGCCGGGCCGACCCGGCACCAGCTACACCCGCAACGGCGCCTTCCTGGACGACGCGGCCGGGTTCGACGCCGCCTTCTTCGGGATCTCGCCGCGCGAGGCCCTGGCCATGGACCCGCAGCAGCGGCTGCTGCTGGAGACCTCCTGGGAGCTCCTGGAGCGGGCCGGCATCGACCCGCACGCGGTGCGGGGCAGCGACACCGGCGTCTTCGCCGGGGTGTCGGGCAGCGACTACGCCGACCGGGTCCAGAGCGTGCCCGGCGGGGTCGAGGGCTACCTGGGCACCGGGAACGCGGGCAGCGTGGCCTCCGGCCGGATCGCCTACACCCTGGGCCTGGAGGGCCCGGCGATCACCGTGGACACCGCGTGCTCCTCGTCCCTGGTGGCCCTGCACCTGGCGGCCCAGGCGCTGCGGGGCGGCGAGTGCTCGCTCGCGCTGGCCGGCGGCGTCACCGTGCTCTCCACGCCGGAGGCGTTCGTCGAGTTCTCCCGGCAGGGCGGCCTGGCACCGGACGGGCGGGTCAAGGCGTTCGCGGACGCCGCCGACGGCACCGGCTGGGGCGAGGGCGTCGGCCTGCTGCTGCTGGAGCGGCTCTCCGACGCCGAGCGCAACGGGCACCGGGTGCTCGCCGTGGTCCGCGGCAGCGCCGTCAACCAGGACGGCGCCTCCAACGGCCTCACCGCCCCCAACGGCCCCTCCCAGCAACGCGTCATCCGCCAAGCCCTCGCCAACGCCCGCCTCACCACCACCGACATCGACGCCGTCGAGGCCCACGGCACCGGCACCACCCTCGGCGACCCCATCGAAGCCCAGGCCCTCCTCGCCACCTACGGCCAGGACCGGGACCACCCCCTCCTCCTCGGCTCCGTCAAATCCAACATCGGCCACACCGCCGCGGCGGCCGGCGTCGCCGGCGTCATCAAGATGGTGCACGCGATGCACCACGGCGTGCTCCCCCGCACGCTGCACGTCGACCGGCCCTCCACCCACGTCGACTGGTCCGCCGGAGCCGTCGAACTCCTCACCGAGCAGCGCCCCTGGCCCGAGACCGACCGCCCCCGCCGCGCCGGTGTGTCGGCGTTCGGCGTGAGCGGCACCAACGCCCATGTGGTCCTGGAACAGGCGCCCGATCCGGCAGCTGCCACGCCGGCCGCCGGGGCCGAGGAACCGGCCGTTCCCCCGGTCCTTCCGTTCGTGCTGTCCGCCTTCGACGAGGCCGCGCTCCGGGCCCGGGCCCGGGCACTGGCCGCCTGGACCGCCGACCGCCCCGGGCTCACGATGGTGGAGCTGGCCCGTTCCCTGGCACGGACCCGGGCGTCGCTCGAACACCGGGCCGTCGTCACCGCCACCGACCGCGAGCAACTCCTCGACAGGCTGGCCTCGTTGGCCCGGGACGGTGAAGGCCCCGGCGTGGCCGCCGGCCGAACGGCCGACGGCGCCCTGGCCTTCCTGTTCAGCGGCCAGGGCGCGCAGCGGGTCGGCATGGGCCGGGAGCTGTACGAGCGGTTCGAGGTCTTCGCGGCAGCGCTCGACGAGGTGGCAACCGCCATGGACCCGCACCTGGACCGCCCGCTGCACGAAGCGCTCTTCCACGACCGCGAGGCGGTGCACCGGACCGAGTACACCCAGGCGGCGCTGTTCGCCGTCGAAGTGGCGCTGTTCCGGCTGGTCGAGTCCTGGGGCATCAGGCCCGACGTCCTGATCGGGCACTCGATCGGCGAGGTCACCGCAGCCCATCTGGCCGGGCTCTGGTCGCTCCCCGACGCCTGCGCCCTGGTGGCCGCGCGCGGCCGGCTGATGCAGCGGCTGCCGGGCGGCGGCGCCATGGTGGCGATCCGGGCCTCCGAGGCCGAGGTGCTGCCACTGCTCGGCGAGCGGGTTTCGCTGGCGGCGGTCAACGGCCCGGAGGCGGTGGTGATCTCCGGTGACGAGGAGGCGGTGCTGGCGGTCGCGGCGGGGTTCGAGCGGACCAGGCGGCTGAACGTCAGCCACGCCTTCCACTCGGTGCTGATGGACCCGGCCCTCGCCGAGTTCGAACAGGTCCTGGCCCGGATCGAGTTCACGCCGCCGCGGCTGCCGATCGTGTCGAACCTGACGGGGCGGCCGGCCACGCCGGAGGAGCTGTGCTCGCCCGCCTACTGGGTCCGGCATGCGAGGGAGGCGGTCCGGTTCGGCGACGGCGTGGCCGCGCTGGCCGAGTACGGAGTCACCCGGTGCCTGGAACTGGGGCCGGATGCGACGCTCAGCGCCCTGGTGCCCGGGGCGGTGCCCGCACTGCGCCGGGACCGGCCCGAGTCCGAGACCCTGGTGGCCGCGGTCGCCGCGCTGTACGTGCGGGGCGTGCCGGTGGACTGGGCCGGCCACTTCGGCCCGGGCGACTGGGTCGAGCTGCCGACCTACCCGTTCCAGCGCGAGCGCTACTGGCTGGCGGAAGCCACCAGCGGCCACCCGATGCTCGGCGGGCCGGTGGCGCTGGCCGACTCCAACGGGGTGGTCTTCCCCGGCCGGGTGTCGCCGCGCACCCACCCCTGGCTCGCCGACCACGCCATCATGGGCACCCCGCTGATGCCCGGCACCGCGTTCGTGGAGCTGGCGCTGCACGCCGGGCGGGAGTTGGACTGCCCGGTGGTGGAGGAGCTGGTGCTGGCCGCCCCGCTGGCCTTCACCGGCCCCGGCGCCGTCGAGCTTCAGGTGGCGTCCGCCGAGCCGGACGCCGCCGGCCGGCGCGCCGTCACCGTGCACTCCCGCCCCGCGGACACCCCCCGAGCCCCCTGGACCCTGCACGCCTCCGGCCTGCTGGCCCCCGGTCCCGCCGCCGCGGCGGCCGACCTGTCGAGCTGGCCCCCGGTGGACGCGGAGCCGGTCGAGGTCGACGGCTTCTACGCCGCGACGGCCCGCAACGCCTTCGGCTACGGCCCCGCGTTCCAGGGCCTGCGGGCGGCCTGGAGGCGCGGGGACGAGGTCTTCGTCGAAGTCCGACCCGCTCCCGAAGTGGCGGTCGAGGCCGGGCGGTTCGGCCTGCACCCGGCCCTCTTCGATTCGGCGCTGCACGGCATCGGGCTGGGCGGCTACCTGCCCTCGGACGGTGTGCCGAGGCTGCCGTTCGCCTGGGCGGGCGTCAGCGTCGTCCGGCCCGGCACCGGCGCGCTGCGGGCCCGGATCAAACCGGCCGGAACCGACGCGGTCGCGGTGGACATCGCGGACGAGGCCGGACAGCACATCGCCGCCATTTCGTCCATGACGCTACGCCAGTTCGACGGCAGTCGACTGGAGTCGGACTCCATCGACCGTTCGCTCTTCGCCCTGGACTGGGTCCCCCTGGACGCTGCTCCCGAATCCGCCGCGCCGACGGAGGTGCTGGTCCTCGACCCGGACCGCCCGCACCCCGGCGGCACGGCCCGGCCCGGTGCGCCGCTGCCCGAGATCGTGCTGGCGCCGCTGCCCGACGGCCGCTCCGCCGCCGACACCACCGCCTACGCCGCGGGGCTGATCCAGGACTGGCTGGCCGACGAGGGCTCCCGGCCCACCCTGCTGGTGCTGGTCACCGACGGCGCGGTCACCACCGGGCCCGGCGACCCCGTTCGACACCTGGCCGGCGCCGCCGCCTGGGGCCTGGTCCGCTCCGCCCAGACGGAGAATCCGGGCCGGTTCCTGCTGGTGGACTCCGCCGACCTGGCGGCGGTGCCTGCGGCGGTCGCGGCCCAGATCGCCGCGGACGAACCGCAACTGGCGGTACGGGCCGGCAGGCTCCTCGTTCCCCGGCTGGTGCGTCCGGCGCCGACGACCGCCGCGCCGCCCGGGTTCGATCCGGAGGCCACCGTGCTGATCACCGGCGGCACGGGCAGCCTGGCCGCCGTGGCGGCCGGGCACCTCGTCACCGCCCACGGGGTCCGCCGACTGGTCCTGGCCGGCCGGCGCGGCCCGGAGGCGCCGGGTGCGTCCGAGCTGGTCGCCCACCTCGCCGAACTGGGCGCCTCCGCCGAGGTGGTGGCCTGCGATGTGGCCGACCGCGCGGCGGTGGCCGACCTGCTCGGCCGGATCCCGGACCTCGGCGCCGTGGTGCACGCCGCCGGCGTGCTGGACGACTCGCTGGTCACCGGCCTCACCCCGGAGCGGATCGCCGCCGTGCTGGCTCCGAAGACGGCCGGCGCGGACCACCTGGACGAGCTCACCGCCGGCACCGGGCTGACGGCCTTCGTGCTGTTCTCCTCGCTGGCGGGCACGCTCGGCGCCGGCGGCCAGGGCAACTACGCCGCCGCCAACGCCTATCTGGACGCCCTCGCCGAGCGCCGGCGCGCCGGGGGGCGGCCGGCCGTCTCGGTGGCCTGGGGGCCGTGGCAGCAGCGGGGAGGGATGCTGGACGCACTGGGCGAGGAGGATCTGCGCCGGATGGCCCGCTCCGGCCTGTCCCCGATCTCCGCGGCGCGGGGCATGGCCCTGCTGGACACCGCACTGGCCTCGGACCGGGCGGTGCTGGTGGCGGCCGACCTCGACCCGGGTGTCGCCGACACCCCGCTGCTGCGTGCGCTGTCCGGCCGCCGGGCCCGCCCGGCCCGGTCGGACGAGGACGCGCCGATCGCGCCCAACTCCGGTCTGCCGCAGCGCATTCGCGCGCTTCCCGTCGCCGAGCGGACGGAGGCCCTGCTAGAGTTCGTCCGGACCCGGGCCGCCATGGTGATCGGCCGGGCCTCCGCGGCCGAGGTCGGTGCGACCCGGGCCTTCAAGGAGCTGGGGTTCGATTCCCTGGCAGCCGTGGAGCTGCGCAACCGTCTGGGTGAAGCGACCGGGCTGCGCCTGCCGGCCACCCTGGTGTTCGACCAGCCCACCCCCCAGGCCATGGCGGAGTACCTGCTCGACCGCCTGACCGAGTCCGGGCCCAACGAGGCGGCCGAAGCGCTGGCCGAGATCAACGACCTGGAATCCCGGCTGCTCGCCATGACCGCCACCGCCACCGAGCGCGCCGCGGTCGCCACCCGGCTCCGGGTGCTGCTCACCAAACTCAGCACGGACGTCGACGCCGTGCCGGACGCCGACCACAAGGACGAACTCACCGCTGCGTCCGCGGACGACCTGCTCCGCCTGATCGACAACGAGTTCGGCTCATGAGCGATGAGAGGACACACATGACGACCGCCACCGACACCGCGTCCGAGTGGGGCATCGAGAAGATCGATGTCCCCGCCTACCTGGAGCGCATCGGTCACACCGGCCCGACCGAGCCCACCGTGGCAACGCTGACGGCACTGCAACGGGCGCACATCCTCGGCATCCCGTTCGAGAACCTGGACATCATCCTCGGCCGGGGCGTCCAGCTGGACCTGGAGACGGTCCAGAACAAGCTGGTCACCCTCGGTCGGGGCGGCTACTGCCACGAGCACAACCTGCTCTTCGCGGCCGTGCTGGAGCGGCTCGGCTTCTCGCTGACCCGGCTGCTCTGCCGGGTGAGGCTCGGCAATGCGCCGGGCCAGGTGCAGTCCCGCTCCCACTCGGTGCTGATCGTGGAGGTGGACGGTCAGCGCTACCTCTCCGACGCCGGCTACGGCTGCCTGGGCCCGCTGGAGCCGGTGCCGCTGGTCGACGGCGCCGTCTCCGAACAGGACGGCTGGAAGTACCGGATCCACCAGGAGGGCCCGATCACCGCCCTGCAGATGCTGAACAACGACGTCTGGGTGGACTCGGTGGCCTTCGACACCACGCTCTTCCACCCGGTCGACTTCACGATGGCCAACTTCGGCTCCAGCCACTACCCCCGATCGCCGCTGGTGGTGGCGCTCTTCACGCAGGCCGTACTGGAGGGTCCGGACGGCATCGTCCGCAAGGCGCTGTTCGGAAAGACCATCCAGGACTTCACCACCGGCGGAATCGCCAACCAGCGCGTGCTCTCCCCTGCCGAACTCGTCGCCGAACTCCGCGACACGATGCGGATCCGCCTCACCGACGAGGACATCAAGCAGATCGAGGAACTCGGCTGACACGTCGCGGCACACCGCTGTCCCACTGATTCCCGGCTCCGGTCCCGAGGGGCCGGAGCCGGGAAGATTCGACCACGGCGCTTGCAGCACCGCTACCGACACCCCCCACCCCGACGGCCATGGGCCACCCACGTAAGGGTTCTACAGGGAGGGTAGGGGATTGAAGCCAGGGGGCCCCGGGTCGGTACGTTGAAACCCCGAGACATTGAGCTCGTCGCGTCCGATCGGCTGGTGAAACCCCGTCGGACACCCATTCCAGGAAAAGTGAAGGGAAATTGGCCATGGCCGACGGTGCTGTCGAAATCCTCGATTTTCCGATCCGCCGGGGGTGTCCGTTCAAGCCGCCCGCCGAGTACGACGCGTTCCGCGCGACCGGCGCGCCGGTCCAGGTGCGGCTCTACAACGGGACGCCCGCCTGGGTGGTCACCGGCTTCGAGGAGGCGCGGGCGATCCTGAGCGACGAGCGGTTCAGCTCCGACATCACCAACCCCGGGTACCCGATCTTCGCCCAGGCACTCGAACCCATGCGGCACACCCCCACCCTGGTCACCATGGACGGCCCGGAGCACAGCAGGCTGCGCCGTCTGGTGATCAGCGAGTTCACCATGCGCCGGATGAACGGCCTGCGCCCCCAGATCCAGCAGGTCGCGAACGGGCTGATCGACCGGATGCTGGAGCAGGAGCACGAGCAGCCGGTCAACCTGGCCGAGGCCTACTCCTTCCCGCTGGCCGGCTGTGTCATCGGCAGCCTGCTGGGCCTGGACCTGGACACCATCGAGGGGTTCATGTCGGACGCCCGCAAGGCGACCGTGGTGCAGGACTTCGCCGAGTTCATCCGGATCCAGATCGCCTTCCGCGAGTACCTGCTCGGGGGAATCGAGCAGAAGCACCACGACCCGGTCAACGACGTGCTGAGCACCATCGTCGCCAAGTACAAGGAAGCCGGCGGGGCCGAGACCTTCGACGAACTGGTCTCGCTCATCATGGTGATCGTGGGCGCCGGCTACGGCCCGACCGCCTCGATGCTCTCCAACGGCATAACCGCGCTGCTGGCCCACCCGGACCAGCTGGCGGTCCTGCGCCAGGAGCCGGCCCTCTGGCCGGAGGCGGTGGACGAGGTGCTGCGGTTCGTCAGCGTCTCGGACCTGTCGGCGCTGCGGGTCGCCGTCGAGGACGTGGAGATCGGCGGACAGCTGATCCGGGCCGGCGAGGGCGTCGTCGTGCCCAACGGAGGGGCGAACCACGACCCCGCGGCCTTCAAGGACCCGGGCGTCCTGGACGTCCGCCGGACGGAGGCCCGCCAGCACCTGGCCTTCGGCCACGGCATCCACCAGTGCCTGGGCGGCAACCTGACGCGGGTGGAGCTGGAGATCGGCTACCGCACGCTGTTCGAGCGCGTTCCCACGCTGCGACTGGCCGTCCCGGTCGAGGAGGTCAGGTCACCGGAGAACGCCCAGCTGCCGGAGATCCACAACCTGCCGGTCGTGTGGTGACCCGCGTCCTCGCCGACCGGGAGCGCTGCATCGGCTCCGGCAACTGCGCCCGGCTCGCACCGGCCTCCTTCGACCAGGACGACGACGGCCTGGTGGTGCTCCTGGCCTCCGGCCCCGGGCCGGAGGCCGGACCGGTCCACCAGGCCGTCCGGACCTGTCCGGTCAAGGCGCTGAGCGTGTCCGAGGAGGGATCGGGGTGACGATCGGCTTCATCATCGGCGGCGGGGTCGCGCTCGAACCCCCGGGCCTGGCCCTGTACGAACGCTATCCGCAGATGCGCGACTGGACCGACCAGGTGGTGCGCTGGTCCGGGTTGACGCTGGAGCAGCTCTACACCGAGGACCTCTCGGTCCAGCTGTACGGCGACGACGACGCGGCACGACCGGAGCTGCGGCATGTCGCGTCGGCCCGGCAGGCCATGCTCGCGCTCGGGATCGCCGACGTGCTGGCCGAGCAGGGCATCCGGCCGAGCCTGCTGGGCGGCTCCAGCCTCGGCTGGATGATCTGCGCCTGCCTGGCCGGTGCGATCACCCGCGAGGACCTGTTCGCGATGCTGGAGTTCAACAGCCGCCAGCCGATGTCGCCGCCCGGTGAACCGGGGCTCGGCGTCGCGGTGGCCATCATCGGCGTCGACGCCGACCTGGAGTGGTACTGCGGCCCGAACCGGCCCGGGGTGCACTTCGCCTCGGACGTGGGCGGCGTGTTCGCCGACGGCAGCTACCAGATGGTGATGTTCTCCGGCCGGCTGGACGCGCTGAGGCAGCTGGCGGCCGAGGCTCCGCAGGGCCAGCTCAACGTGATCAGCGTGCTGGGCGGCGGGCACACCCCGTTGCAGGAGTACTACGCCGGTGCGGTCCGGCCGTACCTGGCGACGATCCCGTTCCAGGACCCGAAGGTCCCGGTGGTCTCCGCCCTGGCGAAGGGCGTCGCCGTCACCACGGCCGAGGGGGTCCGCGCCGAGTTCGCGGCCAACCTCACCACCCCGGCGTACCTGAACCACGTGAAGCAGAGCCTGGCCGAGCGCGGCACCGAACTGGCCCTGCTGCTCGGCGCGGGCGTGCCGGTCCCGCTGTTCGCCTGGCCGTACCCGACCCGTGGCGTCTCCACGCCGGAGGAGATCGAGCAGGCGGCAGCCGCGGTCTACGACATGGGAATCGAACTCACGTTCAACTGACGCCCTCGCGACGGCTTGGGGCGGTCCACACAGAGAAGGCGTTACGTGGCTGACGAAGCAGAGCTGGTCGAGTACCTCCGTCGCATGACGGGCGACCTGCGCAAGGCGCACCGCCGCATCCAGGACCTGGAGGCGGCCGACACCGAGCCGATCGCGATCGTCGGCATGGCCTGCCGGTATCCCGCCGACATCGCCTCCCCCGAGGACCTCTGGCAGCTGGTCGCCGACGGGCAGGACGCGATCGGCGGCTTCCCCACCAACCGCGGCTGGGACCTGGCGGCCCTGTACCACCCCGATCCGGACCACTCCGGTTCGTCGTACGTCCGCGAAGGCGGCTTCCTGTACGACGCGGCCGGCTTCGATGCCGAGTTCTTCGGGATCAGCCCGCGCGAGGCGCTGGCGATGGACCCGCAGCAGCGGCTGCTGCTGGAGGTCTCCTGGGAGGCGTTCGAGCGGGCCGGGATCGATCCGGGCTCGCTGAAGGGCAGCCGGACCGGCGTCTTCGCCGGCCTGATGTACCACGACTACGCGGCCCGCCGCGCGGTGACGCCCCAAGAGGTCGAGGGCTACCTCAGCACCGGTGTCGCCGGCAGCGTGGTCTCCGGCCGGATCTCCTACACGCTGGGCCTGGAGGGTCCGGCGGTGACGGTGGACACCGCCTGCTCGTCCTCCCTGGTCGCCCTGCACCTCGCCGCCCAGGCGCTGCGCGGCGACGAGTGCTCGCTCGCCCTGGCCGGCGGGGTAACGGTGATGTCCACCCCCACCACCTTCGTGGAACTCTCCCGGCAGCGGGGGCTGGCGGGGGACGGACGGTGCAAGGCGTTCGCCGATGCGGCCGACGGCACCGGCTGGGGCGAGGGCGTGGGCGTCCTGGTACTCGAACGGCTCTCCGACGCCGAGCGCAACGGCCACCGGGTACTCGCCGTGATCCGCGGCAGCGCCGTGAACCAGGACGGCGCGTCCAACGGCCTGACCGCCCCCAACGGCCCCTCACAGCAGCGCGTCATCCGCCAGGCCCTCGCCAACGCCCGCCTCACCACCACCGACATCGACGCCGTCGAAGCCCA
>NZ_JBHVER010000130.1:0-23604 GCF_042802195.1 Kitasatospora sp. NPDC057500
GGCCCCTGCCGCACGGCAGGGGCCCTTCCGTCGTGCCGTCGTCCTGCCGTGCCGTCAGAGCTTGCGCAGCAGCGCCCGGCGGACCTTGTGGTCCTGGCCCTTCTGCAGGATCAGGGTGGCCCGGCCGCGGGTCGGCAGCACGTTCTCCAGCAGGTTGGGCCGGTTGATGGTGCGCCAGACCTGGCGGCCGTACTCCATCGCCTCCTCCTCCGGCACCTCGGTGAAGCGGCGGAAGTAGGAGTTCGGGTCCTGGAAGGCGGTCTGCCGCAGCTTGCGGAAGCGGTCCAGGTACCAGCTCTCGATGTCGTCCGTGCGGGCGTCGACGTAGATGGAGAAGTCGAAGTAGTCGGCCACCGCGAGGCGGGTGCGGCCGTCCGTGCCGGGCAGGGCCGGCTGGAGCACGTTCAGGCCCTCGACGATGAGGATGTCCGGGCGCTCCACGGTGAGCCGCTGGTCCGGCACGATGTCGTACACCAGGTGCGAGTAGACCGGCGCGGTGACCCGCTCCCGGCCGGCCTTCACGTCCGCGACGAAGCGCATCAGCGCCCGGCGGTCGTAGGACTCGGGGAAGCCCTTGCGGGCCATCAGGCCGCGCCGGCGCAGCTCGGCGTTGGGCAGCAGGAAGCCGTCGGTGGTGACCAGCTCGACCCGGGGGTGCTCCGGCCAGCGGGCCAGCAGGGCCTGGAGCAGACGGGCGGTGGTGGACTTGCCGACGGCGACGGAGCCGGCCACGCCGATGATGAACGGGGTGCGGGTGCGCTCGGTGTCCGGGGTGTCCAGGAAGGTGCCCAGGGCGCCGCGCAGGTCGTGCGTGGCGTGGATGTAGAGGTTCAGCAGCCGGGACAGCGGGAGGTAGACGTCCCGGACCTCGTCGAGGTCGAGGGCGGTGCCGAGGCCGCGCAGCCGTTCCACCTCCTCAGCGGTCAGCGGCAGCGGCGTACGCTCGCGCAGTGCGCTCCACTCGGCCCGGCTGAGGTCCACGTAGGGGGACGGTGAGGGGCCGGGCGTTGTGTCGCCCCGCGTACAGAGTTCGGTCAGCACATGCTCCATTGTGGGCCGTAGCGCCGTTCGGGGTGGTTGTGGTGTCGGTCACGGCCCGCGGGCGAACCGTGCGAAAACGGCCCTCGAAGCGCCCTTATGCTGGCACGCATGTGCGGAATTGTTGGATACGTGGGCTCCCAGCCCGCCCTTGACGTAGTAATCGCAGGCCTGCAGCGACTGGAGTACCGGGGCTACGACTCGGCCGGTGTCGCGGTGCAGGTGCAGGGCTCCGACGGGCAGTGGAGCCTCGCCACCGACAAGCGGGCAGGAAAGCTCGCGAACCTGGAGAAGTCGCTCGCCGAGACCCCTCTTCCCGGCGGCACCACCGGCATCGGCCACACCCGCTGGGCCACCCACGGCGGCCCGACGGATGCCAACGCCCACCCCCATCTGGACGACGCCGCGCGGGTGGCGGTCGTCCACAACGGCATCATCGAGAACTTCGCCCTGCTCCGTGCCGAGCTCTCCGAGCGCGGCCACACGCTGCGCTCGGAGACCGACACCGAGGTCGTCGCGCACCTGCTCGGCGAGGAGTACCGGGGCGACCTGGCGGAGGCCATGCGCGCCGTCTGCCGCCGCCTGGAGGGCGCGTTCACCCTGGTCGCGGTGCACGCCGACGCCCCGGACGTGGTGGTCGGCGCCCGCCGCAACTCGCCGCTGGTGGTCGGGCGCGGTGAGGGCGAGAACTTCCTCGCCTCCGACGTGGCCGCGTTCATCGCGCACACCCGCGAGGCGATCGAGCTGGGCCAGGACCAGGTCGTCGAGCTGCGCCGGGACGGCGTGACCGTCACGAACTTCGACGGCACGCCCGCGGACGTGCGCGAGTACCACGTCGACTGGGACGCCTCGGCCGCCGAGAAGGGCGGCTACGACTACTTCATGCTCAAGGAGATCGCCGAGCAGCCGAAGGCCGTCGCGGACACCCTGCTCGGCCGGATCGGCACCGACGGCCGGCTCACCCTCGACGAGCTGCGGATGTCCGACGCCGACCTGCGCTCGGTCGACAAGGTCGTCATCGTCGCCTGTGGCACCGCCTTCCACGCGGGCATGATCGCCAAGTACGCGATCGAGCACTGGACCCGGATCCCGTGCGAGGTGGAGGTCGCCTCCGAGTTCCGCTACCGCGACCCGATCATGGGCCCGGGCACGCTGGTCATCGCCATCTCGCAGTCCGGCGAGACCATGGACACCCTGATGGCGCTGCGGCACGCGCGCGAGCAGGGCGCCAAGGTGCTGGCGATCTGCAACACCAACGGCTCGACCATCCCGCGCGAGTCGGACGCGGTGCTGTACACCCACGCCGGTCCCGAGGTGGCCGTCGCCTCGACCAAGGCGTTCCTCACCCAGTTGGTCGCCTGCTACCTGGTGGCGCTCTACCTGGGCCAGGTGCGCGGCACCAAGTGGGGCGACGAGATCCTCGCCGTCATCAAGGAGCTCGGCGACGCGCCGAAGCAGGTCGAGCAGGTCCTGGAGACCATGGAGCCGGTGCGCGAGCTGGCCCGCTCCCTGGCGGACGCGCGCTCGGTGCTGTTCCTGGGCCGGCACGTCGGCTTCCCGGTGGCCCTGGAGGGCGCGCTCAAGCTCAAGGAGCTCGCCTACATGCACGCCGAGGGCTTCGCGGCCGGCGAGCTGAAGCACGGGCCGATCGCGCTGATCGAGGAGGGGCTGCCGGTCGTGGTCGTCGTGCCGTCGCCGCGCGGGCGCTCGATCCTGCACGACAAGATCGTCTCCAACATCCAGGAGATCCGGGCCCGTGGCGCGCGGACCATCGTGATCGCGGAGGAGGGCGACGAGGCGGTCGTCCCGTACGCCGACCACCTGATCCGCATCCCGGTCACGCCGACCCTGCTCCAGCCGCTGGTCTCCACCGTGCCGCTCCAGGTCTTCGCCTGCGAGCTCGCCACGGCCAAGGGCCACGAGGTCGACCAGCCGCGCAACCTCGCCAAGTCGGTCACCGTCGAGTAGCCCGGCCGGCTCCGTCCCGGCGTCCCTGCGGTGGCTGCGTCCTACCGCAGGGACGCCGTGTCGAGCGTGAACGAGAACGGCGCGGGCAGGTCCAGCGGCTTGCCGAAGGGGACCCGGCTGCGGGTGATGTAGTCCGCGCCCTCGGGGTTCGTGAACAGTGTGACCATGCCCTCGCTGCGATCGACCAGCAGGTAGCAGGGGATACCGGCGGCGGCACAACCGCGACGCTTGGGCCCGCGGTCCTTGTGGGGATTGGTCGACGTCACCTCGAAGACCAGCAGGACCCCGGCGGCTTCGGCCCAGGACGTGCTGTGTTCGAAGTGCCCCACCGGGCTCACCGCCGTCCGGGACGAAGCGGCCTCCGGGGGTGATCAGCCCCTTGTTCCCGGCGAGGTCGAACTCGGCCTCGGCCTTCCGCATGAACTGCCTGTTGAGCAATGAGAAAGCGGTCTCGTGCGCTCCGTCCGGCGGCGGCGTCACGGCGATCTCCCCTTCGATCAGTTCAGCCTTGAAACCCGGCGGCGTGTCCAGCTTCAGGAATGCCTGGAGGACGTCGTCCTCGCCCATCGGGTGCTCGACAGCCGGCATGGCGACCATGGCCCTTCTCCCTCCTGTGGGTCCGTGCCGCGCTGCACGGCAGGTATCCGGACCGGCACCGGCGGGGGATCGAAGTGGGTGTCACCCGGGAGTGTGCCGCAGGCCCGGCTGCCGTGGGGCGGTGGCGCGGGCTAGGCCCTCTCTTTCGGATCACGTCGGATCAGTGGGCGTCGTTGGAGGGCGTGCATCGGCGGTGCGGAGGTGGGGGCACCTCCCGGCCGAAGGCTGGGGGCGGAGTCCATGCGGTGGGGGCACCTCCCGGCCGCCAGGCTGGGGGCCATCGGCGACCGACGACAAGCCGGCGTGGGGGTACCTCCCGGCCGAAGGCTGGGGGCGTGCGTGCTCCGGCGGCGACCGCCTGGCGTGATCCGAAAGAGAGGGCCTAGCGTCGGCGGTAGCCGACCGCTGAAGGAGTCTCCGCATGCGTCACGCCCATCGCGTCGAAGTCGTCCGTGCCGCCGAGGCCGCGCTGATGGCCCGGCTTCCCGGGGGCACGCTGATGCAGCGGGCCGCCACCGGGCTCGCCGCGACCTGCGCGCGGCTGCTGACCCGTCGTCGCGGGCGGGTGTACGGCAGCCGGGTGGTGGTGCTGGCGGGCAGTGGGGACAACGGGGGTGACGCGCTGTACGCCGGTGCGGCGCTGGCGCGGCGCGGGGCGCGGGTGTCGGCGGTGCTGGTGGCGCCCGACCGGGCGCACGCCGGGGGGCTCGCGGCGCTGCGGGCGGCCGGCGGGCGGGTGGTGCCGCACCAGGAAGTCGGCCTGGCCGACTTCTCGCGCGCGGACCTGGTGCTGGACGGCATCGTCGGCATCGGGGGGAAGGGCGGGCTGCGGCCGGAGGCCCGGCCGTACGCGGACGCCGGGCGGTCCGGGGTGGTGGTGGCCGTCGACGTGCCCAGCGGGGTGGACGCCGACACCGGCGAGGTGGCGGGCGTGGCGCTGCGGGCGGACGTCACGGTGTGCTTCGGGACGTACAAGCCCGGGCTGCTGGTCGATCCGGGCGCCTCGTACGCCGGGGCGGTGCACCTGGTGGGGATCGGGCTGGAGCTGCCGGCGGCGGAGGTCTCCGCGTTGCAGCACGCGGACGTGGCCGGGCTGCTGCCGGTGCCGGGGGCGGAGAGCGACAAGTACCGGCGCGGGGTGGTCGGGGTAGCGGCCGGGTCGGCGCGCTACCCGGGGGCGGCACTGCTCGCGGTCGCCGGGGCGCTGCGCGGCGGCGCGGGCGCGGTGCGGTACGTGGGGACGGCGGCCGAGGAGGTGGTGCGGCGGTTCCCGGAGACGCTGGTCACCGAGGGCGGGCCGGCGGGGGCGGGGCGGGTGCAGGCCTGGGTGGTCGGGCCGGGTGGCGGCGAGGGCGCCGGGCGGGCGCTCGCCGAGGCCCTGGCCGCCGATGTGCCGGTGCTGGTCGACGCGGACGGGCTGACCGAGCTGGCCCGGCTCGGGCCGGGCGCGCTGGCCGGGCGGACGGCGCCCACGCTGCTCACCCCGCACACGGGGGAGGCGGCCCGGCTGCTCGTCGGGGCGGAGGACGGCGGGGGAGCGGCCCGGCCGCCGGCCGCCGACGAGCTGGCGGCCGCCCGGCTGGCCACGGCGCGGCGGCTCGCGGCGGCGTACCGGGCGACGGTGCTGCTGAAGGGCTCGACCACGGTGGTCGCCGATCCGGGCGGTGCCGTCCGGGTGAACCCGACCGGTACCTCGTGGCTGGCGACGGCCGGCAGCGGGGACGTCCTGGCCGGCCTGGCCGGCTCGCTGCTCGCCGCGGGCCTCCCCCCGCTGGACGCCGCCTCGGTGGCCGCCTACCTGCACGGTCTCGCCGCCCGCCACACCGCCGCCGCCCCCGGCGCCCCCGTCACCGCCCTCGACGTGGCGGCCGCCCTCTCCACCGCCTGGAACGACGTCCGATCGGCCGCGGCGGCCCCGGGGCCCCCTTACTCGGCCCCCGGGCCCCCTTTGGTTCGGTGCTGTCGGACGCCGCCCCGGTCGACTTCCTACTCCAACGAACGGTGGAGCCGGCCGAAATCAGTAGACCGGTCTGCATATTTCGCGGAGCCTGGAGTGGAAAGTCGGCCCGGTCGACTTTCCACTCCGCGAGTATCGGAGTTCTATGTGGACCGGTCTGCATATTTCTGCGCCGGCGCGAGGGGCGGCGGGAACCGGGGGGTGATTCGTGGGCGTCCGGGAGGGGGTGGGGGGTCGCGGGGGGCGGTGTGCCGACGGGCCGTTCGGCGAGGAACCTGGGACGTCTGGGAGACTGACCCTGATGACAACTGCGAAGACCACCGTGATGGCCACTCTCACCGAAGGCGCGAGGGCCGAGGCGACCATCGATCTCGCCGCCCTGCGCGGCAACCTCGACGCGCTGCGCGAGCGCATCGGCGGTGCCGCGGTGATGGCCGCGGTCAAATCGGACGCCTACGGCCACGGCGCCCTGCGCTGCGCCCGGGAGGCGGTCGCCGCAGGAGTCCGCTGGCTGGGCACCGCGACGCCGGACGAGGCGCTCGCCCTGCGCGCCGAGGGCATCCGCCCGGACCAGGCCCGCATCCTCTGCTGGCTGTGGACCCCCGGCGGCCCCTGGCGGGAGGCCCTCTTCGCCGACCTCGACATCTCGGTCAGCGGCCAGTGGGCACTCACCGAGCTGCTCGCCGCCGTGCGCTCCACCGGCATACCCGCCCGGGTCCACCTCAAGGCCGACACCGGCCTCGGCCGCAACGGCTGCCAGCCGCACGACTGGCCCGAGCTGGTCGCCGCCGCCCGCCGCGCCGAGCTGGACGGTCTGCTCACCGTCGTCGGCGTCTGGTCGCACTTCGCCGCCGCCGACGAGCCCGGCCACCCCTCCATCCAGGCCCAGCTGGACGCCTACCGCGCCGCCCTGGCCACCGCCGAGGCGGCCGGCCTGCGCCCCGAGGTGCGGCACCTGGCCAACTCGCCGGCCGCCCTGCTGCTCCCGCAGTCGCACTTCGACATGGTCCGCACCGGCCTCGCGATGTACGGGCTCTCGCCGGTCCCGGACGTCGGCTCGCCGGCCGACTTCGGCCTGCGCCCGGTGATGTCGCTGACCGCCCGGCTGGCCCTGGTCAAGCACGTCCCCGGCGGCCACGGCGTCAGCTACGGCCACCACTACACCACCCCCGGCCCGACCACCCTGGGCCTGGTCCCGGTCGGCTACGGCGACGGCATCCCCCGGCACGCCAGCGGCATCGGCCCGGTGCAGATCGACGGCAAGTGGCGCACCGTGGCCGGCCGGGTGGCGATGGACCAGTTCGTCGTCGACCTCGGCGGCGACACCCCGCCGATCGGCGACGAGGTGCTGGTCTTCGGCAACGGCGACCGCGGCGAGCCCACCGCCGAGGACTGGGGCCGCGCCTGCGGCACCATCTCCTACGAGATCGTCACCCGGATCGGCTCCCGGGTGCCGCGCCGCTACGTCGGCGCCCTGGACGGGGACCCGCTCGGATGAGCGGGCAGTCCGGCGCCGACCCGGCCGAGGCGGTGAGCGGCGTGGCCCGTGCCGTCAAGGCGGCCGGGACGGCCACCGGGGTGAGCCGGGCCGGCCTGATCGGCATCTCGGTCGGCGTGCTCGCGGCCGGCGCCGCCGCCGGCGTGGCGATCGAACGGCTGACGGTCGGCCGGACGACGCGCCGCCGGGCCCGCGCCGAACTGGACGCCAAGGCCCCGTACGGCTCGCTGCGCGGCCGCCCGCGCACCGTCGCCGCCCCCGACGGCACCGGGCTGTACGTCGAACTGGACGGGCTCGCGGGGGGCGGCCCGGAGCCGGACGAAGCCGAGCCGGACGGCGCGCCCGAGCCGCTGACCGTGGTCTTCTGCCACGGCTACTGCCTCAACCAGGACAGCTGGCACTTCCAGCGCGCCGCCTTCCGCGACGGTGCGCGCCTGGTCTTCTGGGACCAGCGCAGCCACGGCCGCTCCGAGCGCTCCCGCTCCTTCCTGGCCGGCGAGCCCGCCGGCATCGACCAGCTGGGCGGCGACCTCAAGGCCGTGCTCGACGCCGTCGCGCCGACCGGGCCGCTGGTGCTGGTCGGCCACTCGATGGGCGGCATGACGGTGATGGCGCTGGCCGACCAGCACCCCGAACTGTTCCGCGAGCGGGTCGCCGGCGTGGCGCTGATCGGCACCCTCGCCGGGAACTGGGACGCCGTCACCTTCGGCCTGCCCCAGGCCGGCGCCCGGCTGTTCCGCCGGGTCGCGCCGGGGATGATGAAGCTGCTCGGCCGTCAGGTGGACCTGGTGGAGGCGACCCGCCGACTGGGCACGGACGTCAGCGCCGTCTTCTACCGCCGGTTCTCCTTCGGCGGGAAGGACGTCGACCCGGGCGTGGTCCGGTTCGCCGAACAGATGCTGGACGCCACCCCGATCGACGTGGTGGCCGAGTTCTACCCGGTGTTCTCGGCGCACGAGAAGACCCAGGCCCTCGCCGCCCTGCGCGGCATCCCGGTCCTGGTGCTGACCGGCACCAAGGACCTGCTGACCCCGCCCGGCCACGGCGAGGTGATGGCCGAACAGCTGCCGGGCGCCGAGCTGGCCCTGGTCGAGGACGCCGGGCACCTGGTGATGCTGGAGCGCCCCGACGTGGTCGACAGCCATCTGGCCACCCTCTTCGAACACGCCGCCCGCTTCCGCGGCGCCGCCCCGCCCCGGCGCCCCCGGCCGTCGAGCGGGCGTAGGCCCTCTCGTTCGGATCACGGCGGGCGGTAGCCGCCGGAGCACGCACGCCCCCTGCCTTCGGCCGGGAGGTGCCCCCACGCCGGCTTGTCGTCGGTCGTCGGTCGCCGATGGCCCCCGGGCTGGCGGTCGGGAGGTGCCCCCATCGCATGGACTCCGCCCCGCCCTTCGGCCGGGAGGTGCCCCCTCCTCCGCACCGCCGATGCACGCCCCCGCTCGCCCGCGGGCAGGAGGGGCCCATCGGCGACGCCCACCGGTCCGACGCGACCCGAACGAGAGGGCCTCGCGTGCCAGTTCGGCTCACGGCGGGCGGTCGCCGCCGGAGCACGCACGCCCCCTGCCTTCGGCCGGGAGGTGCCCCCACGCCGGCTTGTCGTCGGTCGTCGGTCGCCGATGGCCCCCGGCCTGGCGGCCGGGAGGTACCCCCACCTCCGCACCGCCGATGCACGCCCCCGCTCGCCCGTGGGCAGGAAGGGCCATCGGCGACGCCCACCGGTCCGGCGCGACCCGAACGAGAGGGCCCCGCGCGCCCGGCATCGGGGACGGACCGGCCGGGGCGGGGCCGGGGCGGTGCGGGCCGGGGGCGGGGATGTGGCACGGTAGCGGGGGCGCCCGAGGGCCGGTGCGCCGCCGTACGGACCGAAGGGCTTGATTCGCGCATGGGCTCGCACGCCACTCTCACCGCCGCCACCCCCGACCGGATGGGCCGGCTCGGCCGGGAGCTGGCCGCGCTGCTGCGACCGGGTGACCTGGTGCTGCTCTCCGGCGAGCTGGGCGCGGGGAAGACCACGCTGACCCGGGGCCTCGGCGAGGGGCTCCAGGTGCGCGGCGCGGTCACCTCGCCGACCTTCGTGATCGCCCGGGTGCACCCGTCGCTGGTCGGCGGTCCGGCGCTGGTGCACGTCGACGCGTACCGCCTGGGCGGGGACCTCGACGAGATGGAGGACCTCGACCTGGACGTCTCGCTGCCCGAGTCGGTGGTGGTGGTCGAGTGGGGCGAGGGCAAGGTCGAGCGGCTCTCGGAGGACCGTCTGGAGGTCCGGATCGAGCGGGCCGTCGGCGCCGAGGCGGCGGGCGGCGACCTGGACCCGCGCCAGGTGAGCCTGACCGGGATCGGCCCCCGCTGGGACGGCGTCGACCTGTCGGTGCTGGCCTGACGGAGCCGTCCGCCGCCGACCGGGTCACGGTTTGCCGACAGGCTGTCGGGAAGGTGTTGCGGTCGGGGTCCCGGGCGTGGTGGGATGGGTTCTGAGGTTAGGTCTGCCTAACTAGGGAGGCGCCATGCCGAGCACCACGCCCGCCCCGGAGCGCGAACCGCGCGGGACCGGGGCCGAGGGGCCCGACCGCCGTGCCGCGGGGGAGCCGATGCGGGCCCTGCTGGCCGCCTGTGCGGCGGCGGAGGCGGTCTCCACCCCGCCCGGGCGCCGTCCGGCGGGGAACACGCGGCCCGAGGAGCCGCCGGTGGACGGCGGCGCGCACGACACCCGCCGCGCCGCGTAACCACGGGCCGCCGGACGCCTGCGGGTCAGGCGATCACGACCACCTTGGTGTCCTTCGGCGCGAAGTCCCAGAGCAACTGGCCGTCGGCCCGGCTGCTGCGGATGCCGCCGGTCTTGGCCTTGGCGTCGCCGCCGCCCCCGATCGCGGACGGCGTCCCCGACACGGATGCCGTAGGTGCGGCGCCCGGCGTGCCGGTGGCCCCGTCGACGGTCGCGCTGAAGCCGAACACCACGCCGTTCTGCTGGGCGAACCGCACCACGTGCTCGATCTGCTTGCCGTCGGTGCCGGTGCCGGACTGGGTGCGGCTGTACACGGGGTAGCTGCCGGGAGCCGGCTCGACCGTGCCCGGGGTGACCGGGAAGGCGGCCACCACCTGCGGGGTCTTCTTCGGGTCGATCAGCCAGACGTAGTGCGTGCTGACGGAGTAGACGACCCGCAGCCCGGTGCCGGTGCCCGCGGTGGGCAACGGCGGGACGGTCGGCGTGGGCGTGCTGGTCGGGGTGGCCGAGGCGGTCGGCCCGGCGGCCGAGGCGGAGGTGCTCGCGCCGGGATCGGCGGCGACCGCGCGGTCCTGCGCGCCGTTGGCCTGGAAGGCCAGCAGACTCACCACCGCCAGGGCCCCCAGGGTCAGCCCCGTGACCACCACTCCAGGACCCATCTTCGCCACGTGTGCTCCCACCGCCGTCCCAAAACCGTCGGCCCCATCGTGCCAGGTTCGCCCGTCCGGTCCGCATCACGTCGGACGTGTGTTCCGCCGCGGGACCGGTTTTCGATCGGGCGGCGCACACCCGCCCCGGGCACGGGCCACGACGGGCCACCGCCCGACCGGTCTAACCTTGACCCGTGCTGCTGCTCGCGTTCGACACCGCTACCCCCGCCGTCACCGCCGCCGTCCACGACGGCACGGCCGTCCTCGCCGAGACCGACCAGGTCGACGCCAGGCGCCACGGCGAACTGCTGCTGCCCGCGATCGACCAGGTGCTGCGGGCGGCCGGTGTGGACAAGCACCGGCTGACCGACATCGCCGTGGGCGTCGGCCCGGGCCCGTACACCGGCCTGCGGGTCGGCCTGGTGACCGCCGCCGCGCTGGGCCACGCCCTGGACCTGCCGGTGCACGGCGTCTGCACCCTGGACGCGATCGCCCACCGGGCCCGCGCCGAGGGCCTGGCCGGCGAGCCGTTCACGGTGGCCACGGACGCCCGCCGCAAGGAGGTCTACTGGGCCGCGTACGACGCCGAGGGCCGTCGCACCGAGGGCCCTTCGGTGGACCGCCCGGGCGAGCTGGCGCCGCCGGCGCGCTCGGTCGGCGCCGGCGCGCTGCTCTACCCGGACGCCTTCCCCGGCGGGCGCGGCCCCGAGCACGTCTCGGCCGGCGCGCTCGCCGACTTCGCCGCCGCCGAACTGGCCGCCGGCCGGGCCCTGCTGCCCAACGCCCCGCTCTACCTGCGCCGCCCGGACGCCCAGGTGCCGGCCGGCTACAAGGCGGTGCTCCCGGCGTGACCGGCCCGAGCACCGACGGGGCCGTGCGCACCGCCGTCCCCGCCGCCACGCTGCGCCCGATGCGCTGGTGGGACATCGCCCCGGTGCTGGAGCTGGAGCTGGAGCTGTTCCCCGAGGACGCCTGGTCGGCCGGCATGTTCTGGTCCGAGCTGGCCGATG
This sequence comes from Kitasatospora sp. NPDC057500, assembly GCF_042802195.1. NCBI lineage: Bacteria > Bacillati > Actinomycetota > Actinomycetes > Kitasatosporales > Streptomycetaceae > Kitasatospora > Kitasatospora sp. NPDC057500. The sequence continues at coordinate 11,441 of NZ_JBHVER010000130.1, forward strand.
CCCGCCCCGGCGGCACCCGCCACTACACCGTCGCCGTCACCCCGGACGGCACGGTCGTCGGCTACGCCGGGCTGATGGCGGTGGCCGGCGAGGGCGATGTGCAGACCATCGCCGTGGACGGCCGCCACCAGGGCGCCGGGCTCGGCGCGGCGCTGCTCACCGACCTGGTCCGGGAGGCCGCCCGGCGCGGCTGCGCGGACCTGCTGCTGGAGGTGCGGGTGGACAACCTCCGCGCCCAGCGGCTCTACGAGCGCTTCGGTTTCGAGCCGGTCGGCATCCGGCGCGGCTACTACCAGCCCGCCGACGTCGACGCGCTGGTGATGCGCCTCGACCCCGCGGCCGCCGCCGTCGACGGTGCCGCTCCCGAAGACCTCGACGAACCCGCGGACGACCCGCGACCGGACGTGAAGAAGGACACCCCCCATGGCTGACGAACCGCTCGTCCTCGGCATCGAGACCTCCTGCGACGAGACCGGCGTCGGCATCGTGCGCGGCACCACGCTGCTCGCCGACGCGGTGGCCTCCAGCGTCAACGACCACGCCCGGTTCGGCGGCGTCGTCCCCGAGATCGCCAGCCGCGCGCACCTGGAGGCGATGGTCCCCACCATCCAGCGCGCCCTGGACACCGCGGGCGTCAAGGCGAGCGACCTGGACGGCATCGCCGTCACCGCGGGCCCCGGCCTGGCCGGCGCGCTGCTGGTCGGCGTGAGCGCCGCCAAGGCGTACGCGTGGGCCCTGGACAAGCCGCTGTACGGCGTCAACCACCTCGCCTCGCACATCTGCGTGGACCAGTTGGAGCACGGCCGGCTGCCCTCCCCGACGATGGCCCTGCTGGTCTCCGGCGGGCACTCCTCGCTGCTGCTCAGCGAGGACATCACCAGCGATGTGCGCCCGCTCGGCGCGACCATCGACGACGCGGCCGGCGAGGCCTTCGACAAGGTGGCCCGGGTGCTCGGGCTCGGCTTCCCCGGCGGCCCGGTGGTGGACCGCACCGCCCGCGAGGGCGACCGGAAGGCGATCGCCTTCCCGCGCGGCCTGACCGGCCCCAAGGACCCGGAGTACGACTTCTCCTTCTCCGGCCTGAAGACCGCCGTCGCCCGCTGGGTGGAGGCCAGGCGGCGGGCCGGCGAGGACGTGCCGGTCGCCGACGTCGCGGCGTCCTTCCAGGAGGCGGTCACCGACGTGCTGACCCGCAAGGCGGTCAAGGCCTGCAAGGACAACGGCGTCGACCACCTGATGATCGGCGGCGGCGTCGCGGCCAACTCGCGGCTCCGCGAGATGGCCCAGCAGCGCTGCGACAAGGCGGGCATCCGGCTGCGGGTGCCGCGCCCGGGCCTGTGCACCGACAACGGCGCGATGGTCGCCGCGCTCGGCTCCGAGATGGTCTGGCGCGACCGTGCGCCGTCCTCCTTCGACCTGTCGGCGGACTCCTCGCTGCCCGTCACCGAGGTCCACGTCCCGCACACCGACTTCCACGGGCAGGCCTACCGGGCGCTGGGCGGGCAGGCGTGACCACCACCGCCGCGATGTGGGAGGCCCGGGCCGCCGACGGGCGGGGCGCCGAGCTGTCCGCCTGGGTCCGGGAGGCCGCGCTGCCCGCGCTGCGCGGCCGTCCCGGACTGCTGCGCGCCGAGCTGTTCGCCGCCCCCGGCGAGAGGGTGCTGCTGATCACCTGGTGGTCCGGCGAGCCGGTGCCGGTGCCCGAGCCGCCCGCCGGTCTGCTCGGCCGTCCGGTGCACCGCTGGGCGTTCACCAGCGAGCACGTGGAGTAGCCCTCCGTAGTCGTTCGCACGCCCGACCGGGAACCGAACGTCCGACCGTTACCGTGCTAACCGGCGGAATCGCTGAACGGGAACGGGGAGCACGGCGCGGTGAACAGCTACGGGTGGAGCAGGACGACGGCGTACGCGGTGGGGGCGGCGGTCCTGCTGGCCGCCGCCACCGGGTGCGCGGGCGGGGGCGACAGCGGCGCCGCCTCCGCCGCCCTGACGGCACCGGGCGGCGCCACCACCGCCCCGGCCCGGTCCGCCGCCCCGTCGCGCCCGCAGGACGTGCCGCCCCCGCCGCCGAGCGCGTCACCCGCCCCGGCCGCCGGGGACGCCGCCGCCTGGGCCAAGTGGAACCTCACACCGCTGCCGCCGGCGCCCCCCGCGCCCGCCGACAAGCCGGTGAAGCTCCGTCCGACCGGACCGGTCCCGGTGTTCAGCGAGGTGAGGACCGACGACAAGGTGGTCTTCCTCACCATCGACGACGGCGCCGAGAAGGACCCGGCGTTCGTCGAGATGCTGACCGACCTCAAGGTGCCGGTCTCGATGTTCCTGACCCGCGACATCGTCAAGGACGACTACGGCTACTTCAAGCGGCTCCAGGCGCTCGGCAACCACGTCCACAACCACACCTCGGACCACGCCCAGCTGAGCAGGGCGGCCCCGGAGAAGCAGAAGGCCGAGGTCTGCGACGCCCAGGCCGAGCTCACCCGGCAGTACGGAACCCCGCCGCTGCTGTTCCGCCCGCCGTACGGCGACGGCGCCCACACGCCGGCGCTCAACGCGGTGGTGCAGCAGTGCGGGCCGAGGGCGATCGTGCTGTGGCGCGAGTCGATGCAGATCCACGACATGCAGTACCAGGCGGCGGACCGGAAGCTGCGGCCCGGCGACATCGTGCTCGCCCACTTCCGGGGCCCGAAGGACCTCAAGGGCGAGACGATGACGCAGATGTTCGGCGAGCTGCTGGCCAGGATCCAGGAGCAGGGCTTCGCGGTGGCCCGGCTGGAGGACTACATCGAGGCGCCGGCCGCCTGAACGGCCGCGGCGGGGCCGGTCACCGGCCGGCCGAGCATCATCAGCGGGCCGTGGTCGGTGCGGCTGAGGATCACCGTGACGGTGTTCGGGCCGGCCGGCTTCAGCTGGCGGCGCAGCTCCTCCGGGGTGATCGCCATCCCGCGCTTCTTGATCACCACCGTGCCGACGCCCCGCTCGCGCAGCAGCGCCTTGAGCCGCTTGATGTGGAACGGCAGCACGTCGGTCAGCTCGAAGCCGTGTGCGTAGGGGGTGTCCACCAGCTCGTCGGAGGTGACGTAGGCGATCTTCGGGTCGATCAGCCGCCCGTTCACCTGCTGCGCCACCTCGGCGACCAGGTGGGCGCGGATGACCGCGCCGTCCGGCTCGTACAGGTAGCGGCCGACCGGCCCGGCCGGCGGGTCGGGCAGGTCGCCGCCGGTGAGGCTGGCCCGCTGCGGCAGCAGGGTGGCGCGGTGCGGGCGCTCGGCCCGGGTGCCGAACCAGAGCACCGCCTCCTTGACGTCGCCGTGGTCGGAGACCCATTCGGCCTCGGCGTCCGCGGGCACCGCCTCGTGCGGGATGCCGGGGGCCACCTTGAGCGCGCCGACGGGGGTGCGCCGGCCGGCCTCGACCGCCCAGGAGAGCGGCGGCGCGTACGCCTCGGGGTCGAAGACCCGGCCGCGCGAGGTGCGCCGGGCCGGGTCGGTGAAGACCGCGTCGAAGCCGGCGACGTCGACGTCGGCGACGTCCGCGCAGCGCACCTCGACCCGGTCGGCCAGGCCCAGCGCGGCGGCGTTGGCGGCGGTGGCGGCGCAGGCGGCCGGGTCCTTGTCGACGGCGAGCACCTCGACGCCGGCCCGGGCGAGCGCCAGCACGTCGCCGCCGATCCCGCAGCAGAGGTCGGCCAGCCGCTTCACCCCGAGGTCCGCGAACCGGCGGGCCCGCCACTCGGCGACCTCGCGCCGGGTGGACTGCTCGACGCCGTTGGGCGTGAAGTACATGAGGTCGGCGTCGGCGCCGAACTTGGCCCGGGCCCGCTGCCGCAGCCGGGCCTGCCCGAAGGCGGCCGACACCAGCTCGGCGGGGTGCTCCTTGCGCAGCCGGGTGGCCAGTGCCAGCTCCTCCCCGGGCGCGAAGTCGCGCAGTTCGGCGAGCAGGGCCTGGCCCCGGTCGGTCAGCAGGGGCCGCAGGTCGTCGTTCTCCACGGGCCCATTCTCGCCGGTCAGAGGCTGCTGAGGACGACCACGATGAAGACCGGGTAGACGAACGGTGCCACTGCGGCGACGACCGCCACGACCGGGTAGCCGAGGCGCCGGGCGACCCAGGTGATCACGCCGGTGGCGGCGAGCGTCAGCAGTGCGGCGGCCCCCAGAACGGCGGCCGAGCCGCCGGAGGAGTAGCGCGAACCCGCGGTCCAGACGGTCGCCGAGCACACCTGGAGAACGGCGACGGGCATCGCGAGGAACAACGGCAGGAGGATCACCGCGAACAGGAGGTCTTTCCACCGGGCGGGCCGGGCGGCGCTCAGCGTCGTGGTCATGGAGCCGAGTCTGGCGCCCCCGCGCACCTCGCACATGAGTACGGCTACTCATCCGCATCGCGGGACCCGTGGGCGCGTCGTTGGCACTCTGGTTGACTGAGTGCTAACCGCGGCCTATGGTCGTCCTAGCACTCCCCACCGGGGGAGTGCTAACGCGACAATGCGTGTCTGACCCCCGCGACGGCAGACGCGCGAGTTCGCCCCTACCCGTTAGAAAACCCCGTAATCTCCGAAGGGGAGCTCGGACGTGACCACCAGCAGCAAGGTTGCCATCAAGCCGCTCGAGGACCGCATCGTGGTCCAGCCGCTCGACGCCGAGACCACCACGGCCTCCGGCCTGGTTATCCCGGACACCGCCAAGGAGAAGCCCCAGGAGGGCGTCGTCCTGGCCGTCGGCCCGGGCCGCTTCGAGGACGGCCAGCGTCTGCCGCTCGACGTCGCCGTGGGTGACATCGTCCTGTACTCGAAGTACGGCGGCACCGAGGTGAAGTACCAGGGCGAGGAGTACCTGGTGCTCTCCGCCCGCGACGTTCTCGCCATCATCGAGAAGTAAAGCGTCCTGCCACGCCCCGGATCCGTGTCCCTAGTGACAGGGGACCGGGGCGTGGCTGTTGGTTCACGTAGTCGAGCGGCCGCCGCGACGGCCGCACCCCCGAGGGAATAGGGAACATGGCGAAGATCCTGCAGTTCGACGAGGACGCCCGCCGCTCGCTGGAGCGCGGTGTCAACAAGCTGGCCGACACCGTCAAGGTGACCATCGGCCCCAAGGGCCGCAACGTCGTCATCGACAAGAAGTTCGGCGCCCCGACCATCACCAACGACGGTGTCACCATCGCCCGTGAGGTCGAGCTCGACGACCCGTACGAGAACCTTGGCGCGCAGCTCGTCAAGGAGGTCGCCACCAAGACCAACGACGTCGCGGGTGACGGCACCACCACCGCCACCGTGCTGGCCCAGGCCCTGGTCAACGAGGGTCTGCGCAACGTCGCCGCCGGCGCCGGCCCGGCCGCCCTGAAGAAGGGCATCGACAAGGCCGTCGCCGCCGTCTCCGAGCACCTGCTGTCGGTCGCCCGCGAGATCGAGGGCAAGGACGACGTCGCCGCCGTCGCCACGCTGTCCGCCCAGGACGCCCAGGTCGGCGAGCTGATCGCCGAGGCGATCGACAAGGTCGGCAAGGACGGTGTCATCACCGTCGAGGAGTCGAACACCTTCGGCGTGGAGCTGGACTTCACCGAGGGCATGCAGTTCGACAAGGGCTACCTGTCGCCGTACTTCGTCACCGACGCGGAGCGCCAGGAGGCGGTCCTCGAGGACCCGTACATCCTGATCAACCAGGGCAAGATCTCCTCCATCCAGGAGCTGCTGCCGCTGCTGGAGAAGATCCTCCAGGGCGGCACCTCCCGCCCGCTGCTGATCATCGCCGAGGACGTCGACGGCGAGGCGCTGTCCACCCTCGTGGTGAACAAGATCCGCGGCACCTTCAACGCGGTGGCCGTCAAGGCCCCGGGCTTCGGCGACCGCCGCAAGGCGATCCTCGGCGACCTGGCCGTCCTGACCGGCGGCACCGTGATCTCCGAGGAGGTCGGCCTCAAGCTCGACCAGGCCGGTCTGGACGTGCTGGGCTCGGCCCGCCGCGTGACCGTCACCAAGGACGACACGATCGTCGTCGACGGTGCCGGCGAGTCCGAGGCCGTGGCCGGCCGCGTCGCCCAGATCAAGGGCGAGATCGCCAACACCGACTCGGACTGGGACCGCGAGAAGCTGCAGGAGCGCCTGGCCAAGCTGGCCGGCGGCGTCTGCGTCATCCGCGTCGGTGCCGCCACCGAGGTGGAGCTCAAGGAGCGCAAGCACCGCCTGGAGGACGCCATCTCGGCGACCCGCGCCGCGGTCGAGGAGGGCATCGTCGCCGGTGGTGGCGCCTCCCTGGTCCACGCCGCCAAGGTGCTGAACGACGGCCTGGGCCTGTCCGGCGACGAGGCCACCGGTGTCGCGGTCGTCCGCAAGGCGCTGCACGAGCCGCTGCGCTGGATCGCCCAGAACGCCGGCCTGGAGGGCTACGTCATCACCTCCAAGGTCGCCGAGCTGGAGCAGGGCCAGGGCTACAACGCCGCCACCGGCGAGTACGGCGACCTGGTCAAGGCCGGCGTCATCGACCCGGTCAAGGTCACCCGCTCCGCCCTGGAGAACGCCGCCTCGATCGCCTCCCTGCTGCTCACCACCGAGACCCTCGTGGTGGAGAAGAAGGAGGAGGAGGCCGACAACGGTCACGGCCACTCGCACGGCGGTCACGGCCACTCGCACTGAGGCCGCAGCCACTGACCGCAGGCCCGGTCCGCGCCCCGCGAGGGGTGGCGGGCCGGGCCTGCGGCGTGTTCCATTCTTCAACTATCAGTTGAATTTTGCGTGTTGCAAAGAATCCCTTATATCTTGGGGGCATGATCGAGGCCCGCCACCTGCGCGTCCTGCGTGCCGTCGCCCGCACCGGCTCCTTCTCCGCGGCCGCCCGCGAGATGGGCTGCACCCAGCCCGCCATCAGCCAGCAGATGAAGGCGCTGGAGAAGTCCGTGGACACCCCGCTCGTGGTCCGTTCGGGCCGAGGGATGCAGCTGAGCGAGGCCGGGCGGGTCCTGCTCAAGCATGCCACCGGGATCCTCGCCGGGCTCTCCGCCGCGGAGGAGGAGGTCGCGGCGATCGCCGGGCTGCGGGCCGGACGGGTCCGGCTGGTGTCCTTCCCGACCGCCAGTTCGACCCTGGTGCCGCCGGCGGTCGCCCGGCTGCGGGACAGCCATCCGGGGGTGCGCGTGTCGCTGGTCGAGGCGGAGCCGCCGGAGTCGCTGGCGATGCTGCGCGGCGGCGAGTGCGAGGTCGCGCTCGCCTTCCGCTACCCGCAGGCCCCGGGATCCGCCCTCGCGCCGGCGCCGGCGCCCGCGCACGGCACGCCCCGGGAGGCGCGTGCCGAGGCCAATCTGGAGGCCCAGCAGCTGAGTGCGGGGGTCGACTGGTCCGATCTGGTGGTGACCCCGCTGCTGGACGACCCGCTGGTCGGGCTGCTGCCCGCGGGCCACCGGCTGGCCGGGCGCGGCGGGCCGGTGGAGCTGGCCGAGCTGGCGGGGGAGCAGTGGATCGCCGGCTGTCCGCAGTGCCGGGGGCACCTGGTGGAGCTGTGCGCGGGCGCCGGCTTCGAGCCGCGGATCGACTTCGCGACCGACGACTACCCGGCGGTGGTCGGGCTGGTGGCCGCCGGGCTCGGGGTGGCGGTGCTGCCCGGGCTGGCGCTGGAGTCGGTGCGCCCCGACGGGGTGGTGCCGGTGGCGGTGCACGCCGTCTCGGGGGCGCCGGCGGTGCGGCAGGTGGTCGCGCTGACCCTGCCGGACCTCGCCGAGGTGCCGGCGGTGGCGCTGATGCTGGAGCGGCTGGCGGGGGCGGCGGCGGCCGGGCGCTGACCCGTCGGCGCGCCGGGCCGGCGGCGACGCGGGCTCCCGGCCGGGCCCCGGGCGTGCCTCACCCCGAGAAGAAACGTTTCTTCCCGGTCGGGCGAAGCCGGTGTCCTACTGCTGGACCACGCCCGGCGCGGCGAGCGGCACCTCCACCAGGCGGTTGCGCGAACGGCCCATCATCTCCTCGCGCTCGTCCTCGGTCAGGCCTCCCCAGACGCCGTACGGCTCGCGGACGGCCAGCGCGTGCGCGGCGCACTCGGTGCGTACCGGGCAGCGCATGCAGACCTCCTTGGCGCTCGCCTCGCGCGAGCTGCGGGCCGCACCCCGCTCGCCCTCGGGGTGGAAGAAGAGCGAGCTGTCCACGCCACGGCAGGCCGCGGAGAGCTGCCAGTCCCAGAGGTCCGCGTTGGGGCCGGGGAGTCGGGAGAAATCTGCCATGGCTCATTCCCTTCAGAGGTCGTCGACCGCGGGCCTCGCCGACGGGGTGCGTCGGCGGTGGCGCAGCGGGCGTCCGGCGCGGTGTGGACACCTGGAAATATGACTTACGGCAACTCCATGGACAAGTCACCCACAGAGTGGCACAACAGTCAATGACCATACAAAAGCTCGAAAAACGGGCAAAGTGGGCGTGGCTGCCGGGCCGGTGACAGCCGGGCGCGGATGTGGCATTCGGGTGGCCGACGGGCGCACGCACACCCGCGCGGGTGTGCGGGTTGTACGCCGACCGCGCGCGAGCTGCGCAAAAGTGCGGCGTGTGCACCGCGATGCGGCTGATCGGTAACGGGTCGGCCACGTACAGTGGTGGAGGTGACCCCGAAGGCCGTAACTCATTCGAGTGACGGTCGTTGGAAGTGCGGAGGCGGTTAGCGGACGCCGGACGTCGGGAACGATCGCGGGGAATCTCAGGCGATCAGCACGGAGTCTGACGCCGATCGGCCGTGTCGGAGAGGTTCGTACCAGCCAGGAGGCTCAACGTGACGCGGATCAGCTGCGGAGGACGACGGTCATGACTTCCGTTCTCGTTTGCGACGATTCCCCGCTCGCCCGCGAGGCGCTTCGCCGCGCGGTCGCGACCGTACCCGGTGTCGACCGGGTCACCACCGCGACGAACGGGGAGGAGGTCCTCCGCCGCTGGGTGGCCGACCGATCCGATCTCGTCCTGATGGACGTCCGGATGCCCGGCCTCGGCGGGGTGGAGACGGTCCGGCGGCTGCTGTCCGCCGACCCGGGCGCCCGGATCATCATGCTCACCGTCGCCGAGGACCTCGACGGTGTCGCCCTCGCGGTCGCCGCGGGCGCCCGCGGGTACCTGCACAAGGACGCCTCGCGCGCCGAACTGCGGGCCACCGTCACCCAGGCGCTCGCCGACCCGACCTGGCGGCTCGCCCCCCGCCGGCTGCGCAGCCCCGACATGGGCGCGGCGCCGACCTTGACGGCGCGTGAGATCCAGGTGCTCGAAGGCATGAGCCACGGCCGCAGCAACGCCGAGATCGGTCGTGAGCTGTTCCTCTCCGAGGACACCGTCAAGACCCATGCCCGGCGCCTGTTCAAGAAGCTCGGCGCCTCGGACCGCGCGCACGCGGTGGCGCTGGGCTTCCGCTGGGGCCTGGTCCGCTGACCGCCGCCGGCGCCGCCGGTTCCGGCACGCTCCGCGCGATTGTCCGCGCGGGGGCGTGTGACGTTACGGTCCCGAGGTTGCACCATGGAGGAGTGGAGCACCTCGGGGACCAGCGGACAGGAACTGCGGCGAACCACGCAGCCGCGGGAGACTCGGCGGACGGCGCCGCGGACGGGACCACCCCGGGCGGTGGGGCGGGAGGCGGGACGGTGCAGGAGTGGCCGGTGGTGCGGACCGGTGCGGCACCGCATAACGTTCCGGTGCACAACTCCGGACGCGGTGCCGCGTTTTCCCGCGCGACCAGGCACCATGGACCGATGCGTGACGACGTGGCCGGGGCTCCCGGTGAGGCGGACCCGGTGGAGGCCGAGCCCTCCGCGCCCGGGCCCGCCCCGGCGTACGCGGATCCGGCCGACGGGCCCGGCGCGCTCGCCGCACTGGTCGCGGCCGCCGTCCGCGGCGAGGGACCGGCGATCGACGCTCTGCTCGCCCACGTCCACCCGCTGGCCCTGCGCTACTGCCGCGGCCGCCTCGTCCGGCTGCCCGGCGGCGCCCGGCACCACGTGGACGACATCGCGCAGGAGGTCTGCGTCGCGGTGCTCTGCGCGCTGCCCCGGTACAAGGACCAGGGGCGCCCCTTCGAGGCCTTCGTCTACGGGATCGCCGCGCACAAGATCGCCGATCTGCAGCGGGCCGCGATGCGCGGGCCCGGTTCGACGGTGATCCCGCAGGACGACCTGCCGGAGGTGCCGGACGAGGCGCTCGGCCCGGAGGAGCGGGCGCTGCTCAGCAGCGACGCGGCCTGGGCGAAGGAACTGCTCTCCAACCTGCCGGCCCGGCAGCGCGAACTGGTACTGCTGCGGGTGGCCGCCGGGCTCTCGGCGGAGGAGACCGGCGAGGTGCTCGGGATGTCGCCGGGGGCCGTCCGGGTCGCCCAGCACCGCGCGCTGAGCCGGCTGCGGGCGCTCGCCGAGGAGTCGTCCTAGGGCGGGCCCCGGCGGCGGAATGGCCCACGGCCGGGCTTTGTTGTCAAGGGCACACGAGAGCGCATTCGCGGTGCCAGTACCATGGGGTATCGGCGCCTGGGCGGGTCGCCAAAGTTTCGACGGTGCGCAAGGGTTTCCCCTGGAGGATCCTCCAACGGCCACCGGGCTTTCGGCGGTCCGAGCGAGTGAGCTGATGACAGCGCCCCCACCCCCAGGGCGCGAGCTGATCGAGCCGGCCACGGAAGGTACCCCCGAAATGTCTTACAACGCCGCAGGCGTACCCGAGAAGTTCGCGATGCTCGGACTCACGTACGACGACGTCCTGCTGCTGCCGGGGGCGTCCGAGGTGCTGCCGAACCAGGTCGACACCTCCTCGCGGGTCTCCCGCAACGTGCGCGTCAACATTCCGCTGCTCTCCGCGGCGATGGACAAGGTCACCGAGTCGCGGATGGCGATCGCGATGGCCCGTCAGGGCGGCGTCGGCGTCCTGCACCGCAACCTCTCGGTCGAGGACCAGGCCAACCAGGTCGACCTGGTCAAGCGCTCCGAGTCCGGCATGGTCACCGACCCGATCACGGTCGGCCCGGAGACCACCCTCGCCGAGGCCGACGCGCTCTGTGCGAAGTTCCGGATCTCCGGCGTGCCGATCGCCGACGAGAGCGGCAAGCTGCTCGGCATCGTCACCAACCGCGACATGGCCTTCGAGACGGACCGCACCCGCCAGGTCCGCGAGATCATGACCCCGATGCCGCTGATCACCGGCAAGGTCGGCATCTCCGGCGTCGACGCGATGGCGCTGCTGCGCCGCCACAAGATCGAGAAGCTGCCGCTGGTCGACGACGACGGCCGGATCAAGGGCCTCATCACCGTCAAGGACTTCGTCAAGGCCGAGCAGTACCCGAACGCCGCCAAGGACTCCGAGGGCCGGCTGCTGGTCGGTGCCGCCGTCGGCGCCAGCGCCGAGGCCTTCGACCGCGCCCAGGCCCTGGTCGAGGCGGGCGTGGACTTCCTGGTCGTCGACACCTCGCACGGCCACAGCCACAACGCGCTGGCCTGGATCGAGAAGATCAAGTCGGCCGTCAAGGTCGACGTGGTCGGCGGCAACGTCGCCACCCGTGACGGCGCCCAGGCGCTGATCGACGCCGGCGTGGACGGCGTCAAGGTCGGCGTCGGCCCGGGCTCCATCTGCACCACCCGCGTGGTCGCCGGCATCGGCGTCCCGCAGGTCACCGCGATCTACGAGGCCGCCCTGGCCTGCCAGGCGGCCGGCGTCCCGGTCATCGGCGACGGCGGCCTGCAGTACTCCGGCGACATCGGCAAGGCGCTCGCCGCCGGTGCCGACACCGTGATGCTCGGCTCGCTGCTGGCCGGCTGCGAGGAGTCCCCGGGCGAGCTGATGTTCATCAACGGCAAGCAGTTCAAGTCCTACCGCGGCATGGGCTCGCTGGGCGCCATGCAGTCCCGCGGCCAGGGCCGGTCCTACTCCAAGGACCGCTACTTCCAGGCCGAGGTCGCCTCGGACGACAAGCTCGTCCCCGAGGGCATCGAGGGCCAGGTGCCCTACCGCGGCCCGCTCTCCGCGGTGCTGCACCAGCTGGTCGGCGGCCTGCGCCAGACCATGGGCTACGTCGGCGCGGCCACCGTCGCCGAGATGGAGAGCAAGGGCCGGTTCGTCCGGATCACCTCGGCGGGCCTCAAGGAGAGCCACCCGCACGACATCCAGATGACCGTCGAGGCGCCGAACTACAGCGCCCGCCGCTGATCCCGGTACCCCGCCGCGGGGCCCGCCACCGAGGGGTGGCG
>NZ_JBHVER010000131.1:0-23310 GCF_042802195.1 Kitasatospora sp. NPDC057500
TCGCCGGCCGGGGTGCGGATGTCGATGACGGGCTCGGCGGGCAGGCCGAGCGTCCGGCAGGCCTCGGCGTAGCCCAGCCGGACCTGGTGGGCCGTCCAGGTGTCGGTGCGGGCCGCCAGCGCCACCCGCCGGTGGCCGAGGCCGGCGAGGTGGCGCAGCGCGAGCAGGACGCCGTACCGGTGGTCGGAGCCGACCGCGTCGAGGACGGCGGCGGGGCTGCCGGGGGCCGGGAGGCGTTCCAGCAGGACGGCGGGGACGGGGAGTCCGGCCATCCAGGCGTACTCCTCGGGGCGGTCGTCGGCGGTCCAGTTGGGGGCGAGCAGCAGGCCCTGGACGCCGGAGGCGAGGAGCTGGTCGACCTGGACGCGGTCGGCGCTGGCCTCGTAGGAGGAGATGCCGAGGACCAGGTGGACGCCGGCCCCGGCCGCGGCGGTGCGCGCACCGGCGATCACCTCGTCGAAGTACTGCACCACGGCGGGGACGAGCAGGCCCAGGGTGGCCGCCTCGGCCGGACGGGCCGGCGCCGGGGCAGGGGCCGGGGCGGACGCGGCCGAGGGGCCGGCCGCCGCCGGGCCTGCGGACGAGACGGAGCCGTGCGTGCGGCGGAGCTGGCCGGACTCGGCGAGGGCCGCGACGTCCCGGCGGACCGTGACGGCCGGCAGGCCCAGCCGCTCGGCGAGGTCCACCACCCGGACGGTGCCCAGGCCGCGCACCGTGTCGAGGATGCGGGCACGGCGATCGTCCGCCGGGATCGGCATGGCACTCCCTGTCGGTGGGCCGGTCTGTCGAAGTGGACAGAACCTACCACCCGGTCGGCGGAGCGGTGCCGGCCCCGGCGGAGGCGGACCGGGGTCAGGATCCGTACCGCTCCTCGGGGACGACGGGGCCGAGGTCGGGGCCCGCCACCAGTTCGACGTGGTCGCCCGGGCGGTGGAGTTCGAGGATCAGCACCTCGTTGGCGCCGGCCCGCCAGAGCGGCGCCGGGGCGTAGAGGGTGCGCTGCGGGCCGATGTCCCAGTAGCGGCCGAGTGCGAACCCGTTCAGCCAGACCATGCCCTTGGTGAACCCGGGCAGGGCGAGGAAGCCGTCGGCGGGGGTGTCGACGGTCAGTTCGGCCCGGTGGAAGGCGGGCCCGTCGGCGGTGGAGGGCTCGCCGAGGGCGAGGGCCGTCGGATCGTCGAGGGGCAGCGGGCGCACCTCCCAGCCGAACTGGTACTGCCGGTCGACCCGCACGCCGCCGGTGATGCCCTTGGGGTCGTGCAGCAGCGGGCCGTAGTTGATCCGGCCCTGGTTCTCGACGAGCAGGTCGAGCACGGCGCCGCCCTCGGGCACCCGCAGCGGCAGGGCCCGGTCGGGGTGGTCGCGGTCGAGGACGCCGAGGGGTTCGCCGTCGAGGAGGACCTGGGCGCGGTCGGCCAGGCCGTCCACCCGCAGTTCGCCGTGGGCGAGCGGGCCGCGCAGGCGGGTGCGGTAGTGGATGAGGCCGAAGTTCTGGCCGAGCTCCTCCATCGGGCGGGGCTCGGGGAGGTGGTGCACGGTGGAGAGTTCACCGAGGGCGCCCTGCGGACCGAGCAGCGGCCGGCTCGCGGTGACCGGGGCGGTGCGGGGGGCGAGGCGGGCGGGCGGCTCCGGCAGCGGGTGGGGGTTGGGGCCGAGGTGGCGTTCGATCACCTCGCGGAAGAGGTGGAACTTCTCGGTGAGTTCGCCGGCCTCGCCGACCGGGGCGTCGTAGTCGTAGCTGGTGACGTCCGGCTGGTAGCTGGTGCCGTCGTGGTTGGCGCCGTTCCACCAGCCGAAGTTGGTGCCGCCGTGGCCCATGTACAGGTTGACCGAGGCGCCGGCGGCGAGCTGGGCGTCGAGCACCTCGGCGGCGTCCGCGGCGTCGCGCACGTGGTGCGGCGTGCCCCAGTGGTCGAACCAGCCGCACCAGTACTCCATGGTGACCAGCGGGCCGACCGGCTGGTGGCGGCGCAGGCAGGCGAGGGACTCCTCGGGGCGGGAGCCGAAGGTCCCGGTGGTGAGGAGTCCGGGGACCCGGCCGCCGAGCTGGAAGCCGTCCTCGGCGCCGTCGGCGGTGAACAGCAGGACGTCGACGCCGCGGGCGACCAGGGCGTCCCGCAGGTGTTCGAGGTAGGCGGTGTCGTTGCCGTAGCTGCCGTACTCGTTCTCCACGGCGACGGCCACCACCGGGCCGCCGTTCGAGGAGAGCAGCGGGAGCAGCACGGGCACCAGGTGGTCGAACCAGGCCTCCACGGCGGCGATGAAGGGCGGGTCCAGGCGGCGCAGCCGCATCGCGGGGTCGGCGAGCAGCCAGCCGGGGAGGCCGCCGAACTCCCACTCGGCGCAGATGTACGGGCCCGGGCGGACGATGACGTCGAGGCCGAGGTCGCCGGCGGCGCGGACGAAGCCGGCGAGGTCGCGGTCGCCGGTGAAGTCGGCGCGGTCGGGGGTGGGCTGGTGGAAGTTCCAGGCGACGTAGGTCTCGACGGTGTTGACGCCCATGGCGCGCAGCCGGGTGAGGCGGTCGGTCCACTGTTCGGGGCGGATGCGGAAGTAGTGGACGGCGGCGGAGACGATCCGGTGCGGACGTCCGTCGCGCAGGAAGGTGTCGCCGTCGGTGGTGAGGGCGGGGTGGGGGGCCTGATCGGCCATCGGGTCCTCCGCGGGAAGGGGCGGGAGTGAGGGGGCGGGACCTGCACGGGTCCGGGCGCACGGCCGCACGGGCGGCTACGGCAGGTCAGCGGCGGCGGATCGGCGGCGGCCACCGGGGACACCCTAGGAGTTCGGTGATCGCACGGTCAATCGATCGGCTATCACCGGCATTATTGATCAATTTTCGATCGAACGATACTCTTCGATCGGAATATCACCGGGGGACCGCTCCCGGACGACGCTTCGGCGGGCATGACATTGGGAGGCCAGGATGGCCATTTCGGGGGAAGAGCGCCGCAGGCTCATCGTGTCGGCCGTGGGCGAGCTCGGCGGGCGGGTCCGCCTCACCGAGCTGGCCGACCGGCTGGGCATCCCGGCCGTCACGGTCCGCCGCGACATCGCCGCACTCGCCGACGCCGGCCGGATCTCCCGCTCGCACGGCTTCGTCTCCCTGGAACGCCCCGACGCCGCCGGACCACCGGCCGCCCACGGCCCCGGAGCGGGCCGCGCCCTCGGGCTGCTGGTGCCCTCGGTCGGCTCCTACTTCGACGAGGTGATCGCCGGGGCCCGGGCCGCCGCCACCGCCGCCGGGGCCCGGCTGGTCCTCGGCATCGCCCCGTACGGGACCGGCGGCGACCGGTTGCAGGCCGAACGCCTGCTGGAGTCCGGCGCCGAGGGCCTGCTGCTGGCCCCGGGGCTGGTCCCCGGCCGGGCGGCCGAGGACTACGCCTGGCTGGACGCCCTGCCGGTGCCCGCCGTCCTGGTGGAACGCCGCTCCCCCACCCCGGACGGCCCCGGCTCCGGGCTGGACACCGTGGCCTCCGACCACCGCCACGGCGTGCTGAGCGCCCTGCGCCACCTGGCCGGACTCGGCCACGAGAGCGTGCTGCTCGCCGCCCGGGGCGACTCCTGGACGGCCGCCGAGGTCCGGGCCGGCTACCTGGAGGGCACCCGGCTGCTCGGGCTGCCCGCCCTGCCCGCCCTGGACACCCTCGGGCCCGGCAACGTGCCGGCCGACCCCGAACTGCTGGTGACCCGGATCGCCGAGGCCGCACGGTCCGGGACGCGCGCGGTGCTCGTCCACAACGACCAGGACGCCCTGCGACTGCCGCCCCTGCTGCGCGCGCAGGGCCTCACCGTGCCCGGCGACGTGGCGCTGGTCGCCTACGACGACGTCTTCGCCGCCCTCGCCGCACCCCCGCTCACCGCCGTCGCCCCGCCCAAGCGCGCGGTCGGCGCGGCGGCCGTCGACCTGCTGCTGCGCCGCCTGGCCGCCGGCACCGACCTGCCGGTGCACCGCACGGCGCTGCTCCCGGTCCTGCACGTCCGCGCCTCCTGCGGGGCCGTGCCCTCGGTGTGAGCCCACGCCCGGTCGGTAGCCGGCCGGGCGATCAGGTGACGGTGCTGAAGATCATGGGCACGGACCGCACCGACGAGGCCTGGCCGAGCCGGATGCTGGAGACGTTCGACCGGGCCCTCGGTTGTCCGGGTCGATGTGTCGGCGATCTGGTCTTCCGGCCGAGAGGGCCCGGGCCGACAGCTACCGATGTGGTCGGCCAGGCCCTGGTGCACCGGCCCTTCGCGCGGTGAGAAGCACCGGACGAAAACCGGTGCGGGGCCGAACCGGTGATCCACTAGAGTCTGCGCCCGACACCGTCGGAGAAGTTCGGGCTCGTAGGGGGTTCCATGCGCGGAACGCGTTCCGCCGCCGCCGTGACAGTCGCGGCAGCCGTGCTGGCGGGCGGCCTCACCGCGTGTGGCGGCACCGGTGGCGGGCCATCGCAGAGGGCCGCCGCGCCGGACGGTGCGGCGGCGAGCAGCAGCGGGGTGGCGGCGAGCACGGCGGCCGGGCCCGGCCCCGAGGCGGCGCTGGCGGCGGCGGCCGAGGTGATGCGCAAGGCCGGCAGCGCCCGGTACACGCTGGCCGCGCCGGACGGCCTGGAGGCCAAACCGGGGGCGGGCTTCGCCCACTGGGCGAGCCGCCCGGCCGGGATCGAGTACCTGGTCGACACGCCGAAGGCCTCGATCAGAGTCCGGGTGGTGGGCAACGAGGCGTACCTGGGCCCCACCGAGCAGGCCGCGGCGGAGGCGGGCGAGCAGGCCCTCTGGGTGAAGACGCCCTTCGCGATGTGGCGTCGGCCCTTCTATCCGCAACTGGCGATGGCGATGGACCCGGTGAACCAGCTGACCCGGGCCCAGGCGGCCCGGCTCAGCGTGGTCGGGAGCGGGACGATCGACGGTGCCGAGGTCACGCAGTACCGCGCTGTCGAGGACGCCGCCACCGTGCTGGGCGGACTCCCCGACCTCACCGAGGAGCACCGCCCCCACATCGAGGTGGCCCTGAAGAAATGCGGTGAAACGTTCACCCTCGACTTCTGGCTCAACGCCGAGCAGGAACTCGTCCGGTTCCGCGAGTTCGGCGACAAGGAGGGCGAGGGCAAGGCCGTCACCGTGACCTACTCGGCCCTGGGCACCGGCCCCGCGCTGACGGCGCCCGCCGCCGACGACCTTGAGACGTCGCAGTACCTCTTCAAGTTCAGCACCCCGTCGCCCACCGCCGTCGGTCCGGGGCCCGAAGCCGTCTAGCTGCCCGGGAGCAGCCGGGTCAGGTACCCCGCCCCCGGGCCCAGCTGCGGCGCGAGGGGCGCGGCGTGCGGGTGCCAGGGGGCCTCGTACTCCCAGGCCGCCCAGGCGCCGGGCGGCAGCAGGCGCAGGCAGTCGGCGATCGGCAGCACGCCCGTGCCGAGCGGGAGCGGGGTGAGGTCGTCCGCCGAGGCGACGTCCTTGACCTGCACGTATCCGAGGTGGGGGCCGAGCGCTCGGTGGGTCTGCGCCGGGCTCTCGCCGGCCAGCCAGGTGTGCAGCAGGTCCCAGAGCGCGCCGACCGCGGGGTGGTCCACCTCGCGCAGCAGCGGCGCCAGTGCGGCGCCGGCGCGGTGCGAGTCGTGGGTCTCGACGAGGATCCGCACCCCGAGGGCCGCCGCCTGCGGGGCCGCCGCGCGCAGCCTGCGGACCGCGCGTTCGTCGGCCCCGGCCGCCGGGCCGGGGCCGCCCTGCGGGAAGACCCGCAGGTGGCGGCAGCCGAGGTCGGCGGCCAACCGCAGGTGGGCGGTCAGCTCGGCGAGCACCGGCGCGTCCGGCCCGGGGGCGGCGACTCCGACGTAGGAGGCGAGGGTCAGCGGGACCACCCCGGCCCGGGACAGCAGCCGGGCGGCGGCCCGGCGCCCGGCCGCGTCCAGCCCGAGGCGGACCGGCTGGTCGTCGGCGCAGCGCAGTTCGAGGCCGTGCCAGCCGTGCTCGGCGGCGAGGCCCGCGGCGCGGTCGAGCGGTAGCCCGGGCAGGCCGAGGGTGGCGAGTGCGAGGGGCACGGCGGCTCAGCCCTCCTCGACGGCGCGGACGGTGACCGTGCCGGGCGCGAGCCGGATCCGCCGGTCCGGGGCGCCCGCGAGCCGCACGGTCAGCACGACCGCCCCCGGCTCCTCCTCGTCGGGCCGGGCCTCCAGGGTGACCGCGTCGGCGAGGGCGGACGGCCGGTCGGCGGCGGTGAGCCGGGCGGCGCAGGCGAACAGGGCGGGGCCGGCGGCGGGCAGTTCGCCGGTGAGCCTGGGCAGCGCCGCCTCGGGGCCGAAGGCGGTGCCGCCGGGGACCCGTTCGCCGTCGGCGGCGGTGAAGCCGTGCAGGGCGTGCAGTTCGGAGGCGAGCCGCCCGTCGGCCAGGACCCCCGCGTCGGTCCGGTGCTCGGTGCGCGCGCCCGCGACCGCCCACCCGGTCTGGGTGACCGGGGTGCCGGCCGTCCCGCCGGTGACCAGGTGGGCCCGGACCTCCTCGGCGCCGTGGGCGAGGGTGAGCGAGGTGACGGTGACGCCGGGCAGCTCGCGGCCGCCGGCGCGGGGGTGCCAGCGGGAGGCGGCCCAGCCGGGCCCGGTGCCGAGCGGGTGGACGCGGCCGCGTTCGGTGGGGCCCGCGTCGGTCAGCAGGGCGAGGTGGTTGTCGGCGGGGCCCTCGAAGGCGGGCCCGGTGGCGGTGGAGTGGGCGAGCCGCGCGTAGTACGGATCGTCGGGGCCCACGGCCTCCGCGGGCTGGTCGTCGCTGCCGTGGTTGTGCAGCCGGACCAGGCCGTCGGCGGCGGTGGACTGCACCAGCCAGCCGGGCCCGGCCAGGGCGAGGACGGTGTCGCGCCGCTCGGCGGGGGCGGGCTCCTCGGGCGCGGTCCACACCGGGTGGCCGGACGGGAGCAGCAGGCCGAGGAAGGCGCTGCCGGCCCAGTACGGGGAGGCGGGGCCGGAGTAGCCCTGGACGAGCCGCAGGTCGGGGCCGTGCCAGCCGAGGGTGAGCAGGCCGCGGTCGTCGACGGCGCCCCGGTCGAGGAAGTGGCGCAGGGCGCCGGAGGCGAGCCGGCGGGTGGTGCCGGGGGCGAGCGGGGTGTGGCCGGTGAGCGCTCCGGCCCACAGGGGCGCGGTGGCGGCGAAGCGGTAGGTGAGCGAGCGGCCCTGGTGGACGGGCGCGCCGTCGGCCCCGAAGGTGTGGGCGTAGCCGGCCAGGTGGGCGGCGAGGCGTTCGCCGTACACGGTGCGCAGGGCCCGGTCGTCGGCGAGGTGCGCGTGCAGGACGGGGTAGAGGTGCAGGGCCCAGCCGTTGTAGTGGTCGAAGGCGCGGGGGCGGCCGTCGGTGTACCAGCCGTCGTCGAGGTACCAGCGGTCGATGTGCTCCAGCCCGCGCCGGACCGCCGCGCGGGACTCGGCCTCGGCGATGCCGGCCTCGGCGAGGAAGCCTCCGACGGCCAGCGGGAAGAGCTGCCAGTTGTTGTCGTTGGGGGTGCGGTGCAGGGCGTCGGTGAGCCAGCGGCCGACCCGGTCGCGGACGGGTCCGGGCAGCCGGTCCCAGAGCCAGGGGCGGGTGAGGCGCAGCGCGAAGGCGATGGAGGCGGCCTCGACCATGGCCTGGCCCCGGTCGGTGATCAGCGGCCAGGACTCGCGGTCGCCGTCGGCGAGGTCGCGTTCGCCGGTGGGGGTGCGGGTACCGGCGTCGAGTCCGGCTGCGTAGTGCGCGAGCAGGCCGTGCGGGTCGGCGCCGCCCGCGCCGGCCACCCGCAGGGCGGCGGGCAGGAAGGTGCGGGCGAAGCCCTCCAGGCCGTCGGAGCGGCGTCCGGACCAGCTAGGGCGGGGGCCGGGCAGGTCGATCAGCGCCCCGGCGGGACTGGCGTACGGGCGGACCGCGGTCAGCAGGGCGTCGGCGGCCGCCTCCCAGTGCTCCCTGGTCCAGCCGGTGTGCGGGCTGAGGTCGCGGTCCTCCGGGGGCAGGCGCATGAGGTCCTCCGTGGTCGGGTGGTGAGCCGGAATCTAGGCAGCGCCTGATCATTCGTCAAGCCAAGGCGATCAAATGAACGGCTTGATCGGATTGTGACCTTACCGCCCGGGCGGCCATTCACCCGTATTTTTCGGCATTCCCGGTGGTCAGAAGGGCGAATCCGAGGGCCGGGCGGACCGATCAGGTTGGATCATTTGATCCAGATCTCTTGACTCCGATCGCCGATCTGCTCAGGATGACAGCCAATCGCCCCCACCCTCTGCGGGTCCCGGTCGGAGCCGACCGCCCCCTGGCCCGCGCACCCTCGCCCTAAGGAGCCCACCGATGCGCTCGACCCCCTTCTCCCGGCGCAGAGCCCTCCGCGTCGCCGCCGCGGCCACCTCGGCCGCGCTCGGTGTCACCCTGCTCGCCGCCTGCGGCAGCAGCGGGGACGGGTCCGGGAACACCGCCGCCGCGGACGACGGCAAGCCGGTCACCCTGACCTTCTGGGGCTGGGCGAAGGGCACCAAGGACGTGGTCGCCGCGTTCAACGCGAGCCACCCGAACATCCAGGTCACCTTCGAGGAGATCCCGGCGGGCGCCGCCGGCGGCTACGCCAAGCTCTCCAACGCGGTCAAGGCCGGCAACGCCCCCGACGTCTTCAACGTCGAGTACCCGCAGCTGCCGGACTTCGTCAGCCAGGGCGCCGTCCAGGACATCAGCAAGCTCGTCGACGGCGACCTCAAGGCCAAGTACCTCCCGCAGGCCGTCGAGCTCACCTCCCTCGGCGGCCGCACCTGGGCCCTGCCGCTGGACGCCGCCCCGCAGGTCTTCTACTACCGCAAGGACCTCTACGCCAAGGCCGGCATCACCGTCCCCAAGACCTGGGACGAGTTCCGCACCGCGGCGCAGCAGTTGAAGGCCGCCCAGCCCGACACCCGGATCGCCACCTTCTTCCCGGACGACCCGACCACCTTCGAGGCGATGGCCTGGCAGAACGGCGCCCACTGGTTCGCCGCCGAGGGCGACGCCTGGAAGTCCGACCTGACCGGGGCGGAGACCCGCAAGGTCTCCGAGTACTGGCAGAAGCTGGCCGACGAGGACCTCGTGCGCGTCATGCCGTCCTTCAGCCAGCAGTGGACCGCGTCCCTGCAGAAGGGCGAGACGGCCGGCTACCTCGGCGCCACCTGGGGCGGCGGCGTCCTCAAGGCCAACGTCGGCACCACCCCCGAGGTGAACGGCACCTGGGCGGCCGCGCCGATGCCCAGCTGGGACGGCACCCCCGCCAGCGGCATGCTGGGCGGCACCACCTTCGCCGTCTCCAAGGACAGCAAGAAGGCCAAGGCCGCCGTCGAGTTCGCCACCTGGGCGACCACCACCGCCGACGGCTTCAAGGCCCGGATCTCCTCCGGCACCTCCTCCGCCTACCCGGCCGCCACCGAGCTGGTGCCGGTCGCCAAGCAGGCCTTCAACACCGACTTCTACGGCGGCCAGGACCTCTACGCCCTCTACGCGGACGCCGCCAAGTCCGTCAAGCCGGGCTGGACCTGGGGCCCGGCGATGGGCCTCACCAACGGCTCGCTGAAGGACTCCTTCGGCAAGGTCGCCGACAAGAGCGGCACCATCGACCAGGCGCTCGACACCGCGCAGCAGGCCACCCTCGCCGAGTTCAAGAACCGCGGACTGAAGGTCGCCCAGTGACCACCGGCACCCATCCCGGCCGTGCTGATCGCCCCGTTCCTCCTGCTCTTCACCGCCTGCACGCTGATCCCGATCGGCTACGCGATCCGGCTGAGCCTGTTCACCGAACGCCGCGACGGCCTCGGCTTCGGCGACGCGGAGACGGTCTTCACCGGGCTCGGCAACTACGCCCGGGCCCTGGGCGACGAGGCGTTCCGCGACGGGTTCTGGACCGCCGCGCAGTACTGCCTGCTCTACATCCCGCTGATGACCGGCCTGGCGCTCGTCCTCGCCCTGCTGCTGGACTCCACGCTGGCCCGCGCCCGGCGCTTCTTCCAGCTGACCCTGTTCATCCCGCACGCCGTGCCCGGCATCATCGCCGCCCTGCTGTGGATGTACCTGTACACCCCGGGCATCAGCCCCGTGCTGGACGTGCTGGAGGCGCTGGGCACCCAGCCCGACCCGCTCGGCCACCCGCTGCCCGCCGTCGTCAACATGGCGCTGTGGCAGTGGACCGGCTACAACCTGGTCATCTTCTACGCCGCCCTCCAGGCGATCGACCGCACCGTGCTGGAGGCCGCCGTCGTCGACGGCGCCGGACCGCTGCGCACCGCCCTGAGCATCAAGGTGCCGCTGATCCGGCCGTCGATCGCGATGGTCGGCCTGTTCACCGTGATCGGCTCGCTCCAGCTGTTCACCGAGCCGATGATCCTCTACGGCACCTCGCCGGGCGTCACCTCCTCCTGGACCCCGAACATGTACGCCTACACGGCCGCCTTCGAGCGCCACGACTACGGGCTCGCCGCATCCGCCTCGGTGCTGCTGGCGCTCGCCGCGGCGGGGCTCTCCTTCGCCGTCACCCGGCTCACCCGGGGCCGCTCCGAACGCCGGCGGGAGGCCGACGCATGACCACCACCGCCACCCGCCCCAGCGGCGCCCCGCCCCGCCGCCCGACCGGTGCCGGCCGGCCGCGCCGCCCGTGGACGCTCTCCAAGACCGCCGTCAACGGCACCCTGGTCCTGGCCACCCTCTACACCCTGTGGCCGCTCGGCTGGCTGCTCACCGCCTCCGCCAAGAACACCGCCGACCTGCTCGGCGGGAACTCCCTGGGCCCCGGCAACTTCCAGCTCGGGCAGAACCTGAGCGACCTGGCCACCACCGGCGACGGCATCTACTTCCGCTGGTACCTCAACTCGCTGCTGTACGCCGGGATCGGCTCCCTGCTCTGCGCGCTGGTGTGCGTCGCGGCCGGCTACGCCTTCCACGTCTACCGCTTCCCGGGCAAGGAGAAGCTGTTCGGCCTGGTGCTGCTGGGCGTGCTGGTGCCGACCACGGCGCTCGCCCTGCCGATGTACCTGCTGGCCTCCGAGCTCGGCATCGTCAACACCTTCTGGGCGGTCTTCATCCCCTCGCTGGTCAACCCGTTCGGCGTCTACCTGGCCCGGGTGTTCTGCGCCGGCTACGTGCCGAACGAGGTCCTGGAGGCCGCCCGGATGGACGGCGCCGGGGAGCTGCGGACCTTCTGGTCGATCGGGCTGCGGATGGTGATGCCCGGCTTCGTCACCGTGCTGCTGTTCCAGTTCACCGCGATCTGGAACAACTTCTTCCTGCCGCTGGTGATGCTCTCCGACAACCGGCTCTTCCCGGTCAGCCTCGGCCTGTTCAGCTGGAACGCCCAGACCAAGGCGTTCCCCGAGTACTACCCGCTGGTCATCACCGGCTCGCTGCTCGCCGTCGTGCCGCTGGTGCTCGCGTTCGTGCTGCTCCAGCGCCACTGGAAGGCCGGTCTGACCGCAGGGAGCGTCAAGTGAACCCGAACCCCGCCGCCACCCCCGCCACCACCGCCCCTACGCCCGACCGGGAGACCACCGTGCCCGACGGCCGGCCCGCCTGCCGCCCCCGCGCCGTCCTCGCCATGCACCGCGAGCTCGCCGGCCGCCTGATCGACCCGCACACCCTGGCCAGGCTCACCGCGCTGGCCGACCTCGACCCCGCGCTCGTCCTGGACGACTTCACCACCCCCGAGGCCCGCGCCGCGCTCGCCGACGCCGAGGTGATCGTCTCCAGCTGGGGCTGCCCGCCGATCGACGAGGAGGTGCTGGCCGCCGCCCCGCGGCTGAGCGCCGTCATCCACGCCGCCGGCTCGGTCAAGCACCACGTCACCGAGGCCTGCTGGCGCCGCGGCCTCCAGGTCACCTCCGCGGCCTGGGCCAACGCCCTGCCGGTCGCCGAGTACACCGTCGCCGTCGTGCTGCTCGCCAACAAGCGGCTGCTGCCGATCCGCGAGGAGTACCGGCGCCGGCGCGCCCCGCACGACTGGCAGCTGGCGTACGCGACGGCGGGCAACTACCGGCGCACCGTCGGCATCGTCGGCGCCTCCCGGATCGGCCGGCGGGTGCTGGAACTGCTGCGCCCGCACGACCTCGACCTGCTGCTGCACGACCCCTACGTCGACCCCGCCGAGGCCGCCCGGCTCGGCGCGCGCTCCGTCGACATGGACGAGCTGTGCGCCGCCTCCGACGTGGTCAGCGTGCACGCCCCCGAACTCCCGGCCACCCGGCACCTGATCGACGGCCGCCGGCTCGCCCTGATGCGCGACGGCAGCACCCTGGTCAACACCTCCCGGGGCTCCCTGGTCGACCAGCAGGCGCTGGTGCGCGAGGTCGTCTCCGGGCGGCTCGACGCCGTCATCGACGTCACCGAGCCCGAGGTGCTGCCCGCCGACTCCCCGCTCTACGACCTGCCGAACGTCGTCCTCACCCCCCATGTGGCCGGCTCCCTCGGCGGCGAGCTGCACCGGATGGCCGCCGCCGCCGCGGACGAACTCGCCCGCTACACCGCCGGGCAGCCGTTCGCCCACCCCGTCCTCGCCGAGGACGTCCACCGCACCGCGTGACCCCGCGCCGCGCCCCTGCGCCGCGCGGCCCCGCACCACGCGCCCTCACCACGTGACCCGCACCACGTGTCCTCGCACCACGTGCTCCCCGCACCAGCAACGAATCGGAGAACCCCCATGTCCCGCAGGGTGATCGGCATCGTCATGAACGGCGTCACCGGCCGGATGGGCTACCGCCAGCACCTGGTCCGCTCCATCCTCGCCATCCGCGACCAGGGCGGCCTGCCGCTCGGCGACGGCGACACGCTGTGGCCCGAGCCGATCCTGGTCGGCCGCAACGCCGACAAGCTCAAGGACCTCGCCGACCGGCACCTCCTCACCCACTGGACCACCTCCCTCGACGAGGCCCTCGCCCACCCGCTCGCCGAGGTCTACTTCGACGCCCAGGTCACCCCCGCCCGCGAGGCCGCGCTGCGCACGGCGATCGCCGCCGGCAAGCACGTCTACACCGAGAAGCCCACCGCCGAGTCGCTGGAGGCCGCGCTCGACCTCGCCCGCCTCGCCCGCGACGCCGGGGTGTGCAACGGCGCCGTGCAGGACAAGCTCTTCCTCCCCGGCCTGCTCAAGCTCAAGCGGCTGGTGGACGGCGGCTTCTTCGGCAGGATCCTCTCCGTGCGCGGCGAGTTCGGCTACTGGGTCTTCGAGGGCGACTGGCAGCAGGCCCAGCGGCCGTCCTGGAACTACCGCGCCGAGGACGGCGGCGGCATGGTCCTCGACATGTTCCCGCACTGGCGCTACGTCCTGGACGGCATCATCGCCCCCGTCCGCTCGGTGTACGCGCACACCGCCACCCACGTCCCCGAGCGGATCGACGAGCACGGCAAGGCCTACCGGGCCACCGCCGACGACGCCGCGTACGGCGTCTTCGAGCTGGAGGGCGGCATCACCGCCCAGATCAACTCCTCCTGGGCGGTCCGGGTGGACCGCGACGAACTGGTGGAGTTCCAGGTGGACGGCACCGAGGGCAGCGCCGTCGCCGGGCTGCGCGAGTGCCGCTTCCAGCACCGTGCGGCCACCCCCAAGCCGGTCTGGAACCCCGACCTCCCGGCGACCGAGCCGTTCCGCGCGCAGTGGCAGCGGGTGCCGGACAACGAGGAGTTCGACAACGGCTTCAAGGCGCAGTGGGAGCTGTTCCTGCGCCACGTGGCCACCGGCTCCCCGTACCACTGGGACCTGCTGGAGGGCGCCAAGGGCGTGCAGCTCGCCGAACTCGGCCTGCGCTCCGCGCGCGAGGGACGCCGTCTGGAGGTCCCCGAGCTGACCCTGTGACGGCCCGCCGGCCGTACCCCGGCCGGCCGCCGAACAGCAGGCCACCACGGACCCGGCCACCGCGTACCCGGCCGCCGACGAGACGATTGCGCTGACACCATGACCGAGATCGACCTGCCCGGCCACGGCCGGATCCGGCTGCGCGAGCCCGCCGCCCCGTCCGCCCCTGCCGCCTCCCCCGCCGCCCGCTCCCGGGTGGCCTTCGCCGCCGCCCACGTGGTCGCCGACCCGCTGGGCGACAACGCCCCCGGCGCCCCCGCCGCCGTCGACTGGGACGCCACCCTCGCCTTCCGCCACCACCTGTGGTCGCTGGGCCTCGGCGTGGCCGACGCGATGGACACCGCCCAGCGCGGCATGGGCCTCGACTGGCCGGCCACCCGTGAGCTGATCACCCGCTCCGGGGCCGCCGCCCGCGCCTGCGGCGGCCGGCTGGCCTGCGGCGTCGGCACCGACCAGCTCGCCCCCGGCCCCCACCCGCTGGGAGCCGTCCGGGCCGCCTACCGGGAGCAGCTGGCCGTGGTCCAGGAGGCCGGCGCCCAGCCGATCCTGATGGCCAGCCGCGCCCTGGCCGCCGCCGCCCGCGGCCCGGAGGACTACCTGGAGGCGTACGGCGGGCTGATCGCCGAGTCCGAGCGGCCCGTGCTGCTGCACTGGCTCGGCGAGATGTTCGACCCCGCGCTGGCCGGCTACTGGGGCTCCACCGACCTCGACGCGGCCGCCGCCACCGTGCTGGAGCTGATCGGCGCGCACGCCGACCGGATCGAGGGCATCAAGGTCTCCCTGCTGGACGCCGACCGGGAGATCGCGCTGCGCCGCGCCCTGCCGGCCGGTGTGCGGATGTACACGGGTGACGACTTCCACTACCCCGAGCTGATCCGCGGCGACGAACTCGGCCACAGCCACGCCCTGCTGGGCGTCTTCGACCCGATCGCGGCCACCGCCGCGGCGGCGCTGCG
The DNA here is from genome assembly GCF_042802195.1 of Kitasatospora sp. NPDC057500. Classification (NCBI taxonomy): domain Bacteria; kingdom Bacillati; phylum Actinomycetota; class Actinomycetes; order Kitasatosporales; family Streptomycetaceae; genus Kitasatospora; species Kitasatospora sp. NPDC057500. The sequence goes on from NZ_JBHVER010000131.1 coordinate 14,740, forward strand.
GGCGCTCGACGAGGGCGACCTCGACCGCTACGACGAGCTGTTCGCGCCGACCGTGCCGCTGGCCCGGCACCTGTTCGCCGTGCCGACCTTCCACTACAAGACCGGGGTGGTCTTCCTCGCCTGGCTGGCGGGCCACCAGGACCACTTCACCATGGTCGGCGGTGCCCAGAGCGGCCGCTCGGTGCCCCACCTGGTGGAGCTGTTCCGCCTCGCGGACGCGGCCGGGGTGCTCCCCGACCCGGACCTCGCTGCCGACCGGATGCGCCGGCTGCTCGCGGTCGCGGGGGTGGCGGCATGAGCGGCACCAACGCCGTGACCGGCCTCGCGAAGCTGTCCCTCAACCAGATCACCACCCGGGGCTGGAGCCTCCCGGAGGCCGTGCGCGGCTGCGTGGACGCCGGCATCCCGGCCATCGGGCTGTGGCGCGACAAGGTCGCCGAGACCGGTCTGGCCCGCTCCGCGAAGCTGTGCCGGGACGCCGGGCTCGCCGTCAGCACCCTCTGCCGGGGCGGCTTCCTCACCGCCGCCGGACCCGAGGAGCGCCGGGCCGCGCTCGCCGACAACCTCCAGGCGATCGAGGAGGCCGCCGAACTCGGCACCGACACCCTGGTGCTGGTCGTCGGCGGTCTGCCGGCCGGCAGCCGCGACCTGGTCGGCGCCCGCGCCGCCGTCGCCGACCTGCTCGGCGAACTCGCCCCGCACGCAGGCGACTTCGGCGTACGGCTGGCGATCGAACCGCTGCACCCGATGTTCTGCGCCGACCGGGCGGTGGTCTCCACCCTGGGCCAGGCGCTCGACCTCGCCGCCCCGCACCCCGCCCGGCAGGTCGGCGTCGTGGTGGACAGCTACCACGTCTGGTGGGACCCGGCGCTGCCCGAGCAGATCGCCCGCGCCGGGCGGGAGGGCCGGATCGCCTCCTACCAGGTGTGCGACTGGACCCTGCCGCTGCCCGCCGACGCCCTGCTCGGCCGCGGCCACGTCGGCGACGGCCACATCGACTTCCGCGCCCTCACCGACCTGGTCACCGATGCCGGGTACGACGGCTGGATCGAGGTCGAGATCTTCAACCAGGAGATCTGGGACACCCCGGGCGAGCTGACGCTGCGCACCCTCGTCGAGCGCCACCTCACCCACCTGGCCCGGCCGTGAGGGTCGTCGTCGCGCCCGACTCCTTCAAGGGCACCGCCACCGCCCGGGACGCCGCCCTCGCGCTGGCCGCCGGCTGGCGCTCGGTGCGGCCGGACGACGAACTGCTGATCCGTCCGATGGCCGACGGCGGGGAGGGCACCCTCGACGCGCTCGCGGCGGCCCTCCCCGGCGCGGTCCTGCACCCGGTCCCCGGCTGCACCGGCCCCGACGGGCGGCCGGTCACCGGACGCTACGCGCTGCTGCCGGACGGCACCGCGCTGGTCGAACTCGCCGACACCGGCGGCCTGCCGCTGCTCGGCGGCGACCTCGCCCCGCTCACCGCCGGCACCCGCGGCACCGGCGAGACCATCGCCGCCGCGCTGGACGCCGGCGCGCGGCGGGTGACCGTCGCGCTCGGCGGCTCCGCGTCCACCGACGGCGGCGCCGGGCTGCTCGCCGCCCTCGGCCTGCGGCTGCTGGACGACTCCGGCGCCCCGCTCCCGGACGGCGGCGGCGCCCTCGCCCGGGCCGACCGGCTGGACCGCACCGCCCTGCGCGCCGCCCCGCCCGGCGGCGTCCGGCTGCTGACCGACGTCACCAACCCGCTGCTCGGCCCCGCCGGAGCGGCTGCGGTCTACGGACCGCAGAAGGGCGCCGACCCGGCCGCGATCGCCCTCCTGGAGGCAGGTCTGCGCCGCTTCGCCGACCTGCTCGGCGGCGACCCGGACCTCCCCGGCTCGGGCGCGGCCGGTGGCACCGCCTACGGCCTGGTGGCCGCCTGGGGCGCCCGGGTGGTCCCCGGCGCGGCGGCCGTCGCGGACCTGACCGGACTCGGCGCCGCCCTCGTCGGCGCCGACCTGGTGATCACCGGCGAGGGCCGCTTCGACACCACCAGCCTGCTCGGCAAGGCGGTCGGCGAGGTCCTCGCCCGCGCCCGGACGGCCGCCGTCCCCGCCCGGGTCGTCGCAGGTGAGTCCACCGACCCCGGCGCCCTCACCCTCGCCCGCCTCTCCGGCGACCCCGCCGACGCCCGCGCCCGCGCGACCCACTGGCTCACCACCGCCGGCGCCCGCCTGGCCGGCACCCATCCCATGGACTGACGATCAAATGGCCTTCAAACAGTAGGCCAACAACCCGCCACGACTGCGAATTGGAGAGCACTCCTCAAATATTGATGTAGAATCATAGGCGCAAGGGGGCCTTGGGGCTGATGTTGAAGGCATCGGCAGGCCACCCACCGGCAGGGGGATCAACCGCCATGGACTACCACCTCGACACCGCCCGCGCCCTCATCAACGAGCGCATGCGCGAGGCCGAGCAGCACCGCCTCGCCCACGCCCTCCGTCTCAAGACCCGCGCCGAGGCCAAGTCCCGCCGCGCCCGCCTCCTCCTCGCCCGCCTCACCGCCTGACCGCCGCCCCCAGGTCCGCGCCCCGGAAGCCCCGGGACCGCCGGAGACCTCCGCGCGCAGGCGCCCCGGAAGCCCCCGCGGCCTCCGGGGCGCGGTCGTCAGGACGGGTAGCGGATCGAGCCGAGCGGGGGGCAGGGGACGAGGGTCGTGTCGGCGCCGGGGCGTTCGACGAAGGCCCGGGCCTCGGAGGCGCGCAGGCGCTGGGAGTCGAGGGCGTCGGCACTCCGGGCATCGCGCCTGGCGCGGGCGTAGTCCCAGGTGTCGTCGATGAGGCTGAGGCTGGTGTTGGCGGAGCTGCGCTGGAAGTCGGCCTTCACGGCGGCCTGCTGGAGGGCGCTCTGGGCGGCCGCGAGGTCGATGCGGGTGATCAGGACGCCGATGGTGTTCGGCTCACGGGTGGGCAGCGGGGCCTGCGGGAGCAGGGAGACGCCGCTGTCGTAGCGGCTCATGTTGTCGAGGCTGGCCTGCTGGGCGTCCCTCATCATGAGCTGCATCTCCTGGTGCATCCAGAAGAACTCGTCGAGGTCGGCCTGGGTGATGCGCATCCGCCCGTAGAGCGCCTGGAAGCGGGGGTCGTGGTGCAGCGGGAGCACGGGGGGCGTGTGGAGCGAGACGCAGTCGTTGAACCCGCCGGACACCGCGGCCTCCAGATGGAGGATCGCGAGGTCCGCCTGCCCCTGTACGCAGGCCATCCCGGCGAGGCCCGCGTGGCCCGAGGCGACGAGCCAGTCACCGTCGGGGCCGAGCGCCCCGGCGCGCGCCATGACGTCGTGCAGGCCCCTGGTCCCGGCCGCCGGGGCTCCCCTGGTCAGGAGTTCCACCAGCACCTCGTGAAGACGGGCTGCGAGTGAGCTGACGGTGTCGGCCATGGATCTCCTCGGACCTCGGCGGTGAAGAGCGGACGGGGCGTCGAGCCGGTGGCGGTCCCCGTGGGGATGACGGGCGGGCGGGGTGATCGGTTCCGGGTCGTCCGCGCGGGGGTCGAGGACGGCCTCAGCGCAGTTTCCGCAGGACGACGTACTCCTCCGACGGGTCCGACCGGTCCGACTGGTCCGACGACTTGATCAGGTCCGTGTCGTAGTGGAGGGTGCCGTCCGGCTGCATCGTGATCCGGCGGTAGGTCGACCTGTCGCTGATGCACTCCGCACCGGGCGAGGAGCCCGTCGTCCGCGACGCGTAGGAGATCTCGTCCTTCCCGACCGAGCTGAGCTTCCAGGCGCCTTCGCACCAGATGCCGGTCCTCGGCGTCTCGGCGCGGATCGTGCTCTTCTCCTCGTCCTGCTCCGACTGGTTGATGGTGACGGTGACGGTGGTGACGTCCCCGTTGGCGGCCGTGCGCTCGCCGACCCAGGTGCCGAGGAACTTCGCGGGGACGACGCCCTGCGCGGCAGTCGCGGTGCTTCCGTCCTCGTCGCGCAGCCGCTCGAAGAGCAGGTAGCCGCCGCCGAGCAGGAGCACGAGGGCCAGGACGGCCGCCGGCACGCCGTACCCCCGTCGGTCGCTCGGCCGCCGGGGGTACGGCCCGTGGCCCGGCGGCGGGAACGCGGACGGGAGCGGGAACGGGGTCGGGAGCGGGGGCGGGGGCGGGGCGTACGGTCCGGAAGGTCCGACGGGTCCCGCGAGCGGCGGGCCGAAGCCCTGCGGGGCCGGCGGTCCGAACCCGGGCGCGCCGCCGGCGGGCACGGGCACCGCCGCCCCGGTGACCGTCCAGCCACCGGCGGGTGCTCCCGCCGCCGGTTCCGGAGCGGGCGCGGCCGCCACCGCCCGTTCCTCCTCCAGGTCCAGCAACTGCACGGCGCTGCGCCCGACCGCTGCCGCCAGCGCCGTGGGCAGCCAGTCCCCGCGCCCCGGCCGGGCCGCGGCCGTGCCGTCGCCGTCCAGCAGTTCCCGCAGCCGGGCGGGCGTCGGGCGGGCGGACGGGTCCTTGGCCAGGCAGTCGCGGACGACGGACTCCAGCGGGCCGGACAGCCCGGCGAGGTCGGGCTCCTCGTGCAGCACCCGGTAGAGCAGGACGGGCGCGCTCACCCCGGAGCCGAACGGCATGGTGCCCGTCGCCGCGTACGCCAGCACCGCGCCCAGCGAGAAGACGTCGCTGGCCGGCCCGGCGGGCAGCCCGTGCGCCTGCTCCGGCGACATGAAGCCGGGCGAGCCGAACACCTGACCGGACTGGGTGAGCCCGGTGGTGGTGTCCAGCGCCCGGGCGATGCCGAAGTCGATCAGCCGCGGCCCGTCCAGGGTCAGCAGCACGTTCGACGGCTTGACGTCCCGGTGCACCAGCCCGAGGCCGTGCAGATGGGCGAGCGCCTCGGCGAGGCCGACGCCGAGGGTGCGGACGGCCGGCCCGGGCAGCGGCCCGAAGTCCCGTACGGCGGTGGTGAGCGCGGGCCCGGCGACGTAGCCGGTGGCCACCCAGGGCCGTCCGCCCTCGGTGTCCGCGTCCAGGACCGGCGCCGTCCAGGCGCCGCCGACCCGCCGGGCGGCCGCCACCTCCTGGCGGAACCGGGCGCGGAACTCCGCGTCCCCGGCGAGCTCGTGACGGACCACCTTGACGGCGACGGTCCGCCCTCCCGTGGACCGGCCGAGGTAGACCCGACCCATCCCGCCCGCTCCGAGCTGCCGCAGCAACCGGTACTCGCCCACCTGCCGCGGATCGTCCGCCGCCAACGGTTGCATGCTCCACTCCCCTCCGCGCCGGGCGCGGCCGTCCCCGCCGCACGCCCCTGAGCAGACGCTATCGGTCCGGGACCACCGGCGGTACGGGATCTCGATCACGGGACCACTTCTTGATCCACTCGAATCCGCCCGGGCCGCGCTCCGGGCCGCGCTCCGCCTCCGCCCGGTCCTCCGCCCGGTCCTCCGCCCGGCCGCTGACGGGACACCAGCGCGCAAACGGGCGATCACCGGTGTCCCGCCGCCCGGCCCGGGTAGTCTCCTGTCGGTCGCCGCTGATACGTTCCCGATCCATCCATCAGATCCGGTCCATCAGGGAAGGTCGGGACAACCGTTGACCCATCGATCTCGCATACCGCGACCACGTTCGCCGCTCCGCGCGGCCGTGGCCGTGGCCGCGGCGGCTTCGGCGGCCGCCTTCGGCATGGCGGCGGGCGGTGCCACGTTCGCCGTGGCCGCTCCGGCCGCCCCGACCGCGCCGGCTGCCGGGCTGCAGGCCCAGTTCGCCGCCGCGGCCAAGGAGTTCAAGGTCCCCGAGAGCATCCTGCTGGCGGTCTCCTACCAGCAGACCCGCTGGGAGTCGCACCAGGGCCGGCCCAGCACCACGGGCAACTACAACGTCATGGGCCTCACCCAGGTCGACGTGGCGGCGGTCGCGGCGGCCCAGGCCGCCGCCCAGCCGGAGGTCGACCTGCGCGGTGACGGCACCCCGTCGACGGCCCGCGAGGCGGCACCCGCCCCGGCGGCCCCGGTCGACGGTCCCGCGCTGCACACCCTCGAAGCGGCGGCCGAGCTCATCGGGCGGCCCGCGGCGGAGCTGCGCGAGAACACCCTGCAGAGCATCCGCGGCGGCGCCGCACTGCTCGCCGAGCAGCAGCGCGCGGCGAAGGCCCCGCAGTCCGCCGACCCGGCCGCCTGGTACGGAGCGGTGATCCGCTTCAGCAACGGCGGTTCGGACGGTCAGGGCTCCGCCGAGGGGCAGGAGTTCGCGGACCGGGTGTTCGGCACCCTCAAGGTCGGCGCGACCCGGACCACCTCCGAGGGCCAGCGGCTGACGCTCGCCGCCGACCCGAAGGCCGTCGCGCACAGCCCGGCGGTCGACCGCGGGGTCGGGCGCCCGCCCGCGGCGCAGGACGGCTCGCGCGGCGCCGGGACCACCGGAGCGGTCGCGGCCGCGGGGGCCGCCGACCCCATCGAGTGCCCGGCCGCCCTGGGCTGCGACTTCAAGCCCGCCGCGTACGCGCAGAACAACGCCGACGTCTCCAACTTCGGCAACTACTCGATCGCCGCCCGCGGCGGTGCGGACATCGACTACATCGTCATCCACGACACCGAGGGCGGCTACACGGGCTCGCTGGCGACGTTCCAGAACCCGAAGTCCCTGGCGAGCGCGCACTACCTGCTGCGGTCCAGCGACGGACACGTCACGCAGATGGTCGCGAACAAGGACATCGCCTGGCACGCGGGCAACAAGAGTCTGAACATGCACAGCGTGGGCATCGAGCACGAGGGCTACGCGCTGAGCGGGGCCAGTTGGTACTCGGAGCAGCTGTACCAGTCCTCGGCGACCCTCACCCGCTACCTGGCCGACCGGTTCGGCGTCCCGCTGGACCGCGAGCACATCATCGGCCACGACGAGGTGCCGGGGCCGGTCCAGAGCTCGGTGAACGGCATGCACTGGGACCCGGGCACGTTCTGGGACTGGAACCACTACATGGACCTGGTCGGCGGGCGCGTCCCGGCGGACCGGGGCTACGTGGTCGGCGGCCGGATCACCATCAACCCGCCGTTCTCCAACGCCTACCGGCCGCCGATCAACAACGTCGCGTCCCAGCCGGCGAACTTCGTCTACCTGCACGCCTCCCCCGCCGGCCCGCTGATCGGCAACGCCACCCTGAACGCCTCCGACTGGAGCGACAAGGCGGTGGCCGGCAGCAGCTACGTCGTCGCCGAGATCCAGGGGCAGTGGACCGCCATCTGGTACAACGGCCGCAAGGCCTGGTTCTGGAACGACGGCTCCATGGCCTCCGCCGACAACCGCCCGGGCCAGTACGTGCTGACCCCCAAGGCGGGTCTGGGCAGCGTCGCGGTCTACGGCCGCTCCTACCCGGAGTACGGCGCCTACGCCGCGCTCGGCGTCCCGGCGCCGGACCCGAACATCGTCGCGCTGGACTACACCCTGCCCGCCGGCCAGCAGTACGTGCCGGCCACCACCACCCCGGTGCCGGGCGCCTTCTACTACAACCCGACCATCAACGGCAGCGCGCCGGGCGACCGCAGCTGGGTCCAGGGCGGCGTCACGTACTACCCGATCCGGTACAACCACCGGCTCGCCTTCGTCTCGTCCGCCGACGTCGACCTGGTGCCGGCGAAGACCGACGTGCTGGCCAGCGGCGAGCGGGTGCAGCTGCTGGCGCAGACCAGCAGCGGCCCGGTCAACGCGGGCGCCAACTACACCCGCGGCGTCTGGGAGAAGTACCACGCGATCCCGGCCGTCGGCGGCCCGGCGGACCCGAACCAGAGCTTCGCCGTGCTCTACATGGGCAGCTGGCTGCACGCGGTGACGGTCGCCAACGGGCATGTCTACACCGCCGACCGGAACCTCTACACGGGTGAGTGGACCCCCTGGTACGACCTCCAGGTCAACGGCGCGGCCGGTCCGCTGTCCTCGCCCGTGACCGAGGTGACGGTCGCCGCCACCGGCACCAGGATGCACGTGGTCGTGGTCTCCGGGGGCCGCCTGCTGGAGGCCGCCGCGGACTACTCGGCGGGCCGCTGGTACCCGTGGGGTGACATCTCCGGCGTGCTCGGCCTGTCCCCCGGCGCGCTGAACCGGATCACGGCGACCGCCAACGGCAACGTGATGCACATCAACGGTGTCGGGACCGACGGCAAGATCTACAGCGCCGACGCCGACTACGACCGCGGCGTCTGGGGCTACGGCGACATCAACGGCGCGGTCGGCCCGCTGAACGGGACGATCACCGGCCTGTCCGCCGTCGCCGTCGGCTCGCAGCAGCACGTGCTGGCCCTGGTCGACGGCAGGATCAAGCAGGCCACCGCCGACTACGCGGCCGGCACCTGGAACGGCTGGGGCGACGTCTCGGCCGTCACCGGGCAGACCGCGCCGCTGACCAGGCTCGCCGTCACCTACACCGGCAACAGCCTCCGGCTGTTCGGCGTCTCCGGCGGGCGGGTCTACAACGCCAACGGCGACTACGCCCTCGGCCGCTGGTCGGGCTGGATGGACACCCAGGCCCCGGGTGCGGCCGGCCCGATCGACCCGGTCACCACCGTGGCGGTGACCGGCATCTGACCGACCGGTCCACCCGCGCCGCTGCCCCCGACGGGCGTTCCCGTCG
>NZ_JBHVER010000132.1:0-23182 GCF_042802195.1 Kitasatospora sp. NPDC057500
GCCACGTTGAGGTCGAGGCCGCCGGGGCCGTCGAGGGTGGCGAGCGCCATGCCGCTGTTGTAGTCGACCAGGGCCGCGCCGATGGCGCCCTCGATGGTGGTCATGGCCTGCTTGAGCGCGCCTGCGGCGTCGGTCATGTCGGTGTCTCCGGTTCGTGGGACGGGAATTTTGTGGGATGGGAATTGGGTGGGGGTTGGACTGGTGTTGCGGCCCGGGGTGGTCAGAACGCCCGGGCCTCCCTCGGCGACGCCGTCTCGTTCAGGAGCGCGGCGATGCGTCGGGCGGAGCGGCGGGCCTCCAGGTGCAGGCGGCCGATGTTCGCGTCCGGGTGGGCGAGGGCGGTGAGCACGCAGCTGCCGCCGGCCGCGTAGATGGCGACGTAGCCGTGCTCACCGCGGACCAGCGACTCCCGGAACTCGCCCTGGCCGGTGCTGTCGGCCAGCCGGTGGGCCAGGCCGAGCGAGGCGGCGCTCATCGCCGCCAGGCCCGAGGGCTCGGTCCCGTGGGTGTCGTGGGCGATCGGCAGTCCGTCCGCACTGGCCACCAGGCCGCCCGTGAGGTGCGGCACCCGTTGCCTGAGGGCACGGAGTTCGGCCAGCAGTTCGGTCTCCAAGGCGATCAGTTGTCTCCTTTCGACACGCTGCCTGAGTGCCCGCCTCATGGCCGTGAGGGCGGGGTCGCGGGCGGAGCGTGGTTCAAAGTCGGGCCTCCAGAAGGGTTCGGACCCGGATCAGCAGGGCGATGTCCGGGACGGCGATGGGGGACGGGCGTGGAGCCGGGCCCGGGTCGGCCGCGTCGCCGGTGAGAGCGGCGAGTGCCGCACCCGGTACGCGGCTGTGCAGGGCGCCCGGGATCCTCGGTTCCGGCACTCTCTCGGGCGCGCCGTCCGGTGGCCCGCCCGCCGGCTCCGCACCCGCCGTCGACGCGGCGCAGGGTTCGTATTCGTACCCTGCGCCCGGACCGGCCCCGGTCAGCAGGCCGGCGGCGGCGAGCCGTCGGACGTCCGCCGTGGTCGCGAACGCGGAGCGGCCGAGCAGGCGGGCCAGCTCCGCCGGGGTTCTCCGGCCGTCCGCGTGGTCGAGCAGTTCGCACTGGCGCCGGGTCGGCGGGCGGAGCCGGCGGGCGTGGCGTGCGGGAGCGGCGGCGGTCGGCGGGGTGGCGGTCCGGCACAGTGGCGCGGTGTCGAACTGCGCCGAGGGCAGGATCCGGTCCAGCAGGTGCCGTCGGCGTTCGGCCTCCCGGCGCAGCCGGTGGGCGCCGACCGCGGCCACCGGGCCGAGCCAGTGCCGTACGCCCGGCGTGAAGGTCCAGGTGGCCGGGGTGGCGGGGGCGTCGAGCAGGAAGCAAGCGGCGTCGTAGAGGGCGCCGAGGTGGCAGAGTTCCAGTTCGCCCCGGGTCAGCCGGCCCTGTTCGACCAGCCCCTCGCCGACCCGCGCGAGTGGGCCGAACCGGTGGACGGCGTCCTGCCAGGCCTCATGGCTGAGCCGGCCGCAGGCGGTGAGCAGGGTGGCCAGGTCGGGCGCCCGGTCGGATTCGGCGTGGGCGACCAGGCCGTCGACCAGGTAGAGGGCGCCGCCCGGGCCGCGCAGTGCACCGGTGGCGTGTTCACCGGCGAGCCGTTCGACGGCCGCGCCCGCGCCGACGGCCGCGCCCGCACCGGCTCGCGGGGCGCCCGTGACGGTGTTCGTCATCCGAGCACCAGTTCCTCGGTGAGCGCCTGGAGACGGAAGCGGGCGGCGGCGAGGTTGCCCTCCGCGCGGTCGAGCCACAGGTGCAGGACGAGCCGGCTGTCGAAGACGGTGTCGATGAAGCAGAGCAGGTGGTAGCCGCGGTCGGTGGTCAGGAGGATGTCCTGCAGCGGCACCTCGCGGTCCTCCGCCGCGGTGAAGGTCGCGGCCTCGACGGCCGCCCGCACCAGGTCGGTCGCCTCGGCGGCCGTGGTGTCGTGGTCGCCGGTCGGACTGACTCCGGCGCTGCCCAGCGCGAGCCCGCTGCTCCAGTCGACCAGGCTCGCCGCGCGGGCCCCGGCGATCGCCATCGCCTGGTTCAGGCACTCGTCGATACCCGGCACTGGGGCTCCTCCGGAGGGTTCGGGAAGGAAACGGCGCGGCGGGGTACCGCATGCCGGTGGAAATGCCGCGACTGGGGCATGTCCGACACGGAAGGGTAGCGGTGGATTCGCCGTACTGAATATGCCAGCGGCATATTCACACCATAAGGACACACTTTCAGCCACTCTCCGGCCCCGCCCATCGCTGCCGCCCGCGGGTTCGAGGGGCTGGAGACGGCCCGCTACCCGATCGGCGCGGCTGCCTTCCGGCGTCGAGAGCGGGCCGCGGTCAGCGCCGCCGTGCGCATACGATCGGCATGCCGGCCCGAGGAGGGAGGCGGCCATGATCGGCCGCCCGGTCCACCGTGCCGAGGTTCTTCCTCCGGGGTGCCGCTTCGGCGGAGCACGCCACGCGGCTCGGGTGCGGGGCGGCGGGTTCAGGCGTCCTGCGGGTGGGGCGGGGCGGGCGGACGGGGGAGGTCGAGGGTGGCGAGGGCGCCGCCGTCCGGGGCGTTGGTGAAGGTCAGGGCGGCGCCGAGGACCGCGGCGTGGCCGGCGGCGATGGTGAGGCCCAGGCCGTGACCCCGGCCGCGTTCGGCGGCGCCGGTGCGGAAGCGCTGCGGCCCGTCGGCGAGGAGGTCATCCGGGAAGCCGGGGCCGTGGTCGCGCACCGTGATCCGGGCGCCGGCGACGGTGACCTCGACGGGCGGTGCGCCGTGCCGGTGGGCGTTAACCACGAGGTTGGTGACGATGCGCTCCACCCGGCGCGGGTCGGTCGGGACGACGGCGGGGGCCTCCAGCCGCAGCCGGGTGTCGCCGCCGGCCTGCCCGGCCGCGTGGGCGACGAGTTCGCCGAGGGGAACCTCGTCGACCCGCGCCCGCTCGGCACCGGCGTCCAGGCGCGAGACCTCCAGCAGGTCCTCGACCAGGACCCGCAGCGCGAGCACCTGCGTGCGGACCAGGCCCGCCGCCTCGTCGTCCTCCGGGAGCAGACCGGCAGCCGTGACCAGGCCCATCAACGGAGTGCGCAACTCGTGGGCCACGTCGGCGGTGAAGCGCTTCTCCGCGGCCAGCCGCGCCTGCAGCGCTGCCGCCATCGCGTCCACCGCCGCCGACATCTCGGTGATCTCGTCCCGGGCCCGGCCCCGCCTGCCGATCCGGGCGTCGAGGTCCCCGTCCGCGATCCGCCGGGCGGTACGGGAACCGCGCCGCAGCCGCCGGTTCACCCCCTCCGCCACGAGGGCGGCCGCGGGCACGACGACCAGGAGCGCGGCGAGCGCCGCCTTGACCATGCTGCGGTCCAGCAGTTGGAGACTGCGCACCTGGCCGCTCATGTCGGTCCGCACGACGATCACCTGGTCCTCACCGACCGGGGCGGCGGCCCAGAGCCAGTACCAGTTCGGCGCCTTGACGTCGTACCAGAGCGCGTACGACCCGGGCGTCCGCAGCTCGGCGACGGACTTCGCCAACGGTGCCGGCAGATCGGCCACGGTCCGCAGGTCCGCGAAGGCCGGACGAGTGCCCGTGAGCGAGAACTCCTTCTCCGCCGCGGCCACCTGCGCGGCCACCAGCTCGTGCCCGGCCCGCTCACCGCTCTGGGCCGTCGCCCGGTGGACGAGCACCCCGATCACGGCGGCGACCGCGCAGCAGGCGAGCGCGACCAGGGCCGCGACCTTCCACCGCAGGGAACGCGGGTAGAGCAGCCGCGTGGCCATCCGCTCAGCCCCGCACGAGCTTGTAGCCGAAGCCCCGGACGGTCTCGATCCGGTCCGCGCCGATCTTCTTGCGCAGGCGCACCACGCACAGGTCGACGACCCGGGTGTCGCCCTCCCAGCCGTAGTCCCAGACGTCGCGCAGCAGTCGGCGGCGGTCCAGGACCGCACCGGGGTTCTCGGCGAAGGCCAGCAGCAGGCGCAGTTCGGTGGGCGTCAGCGGGACCGGCCGCCCGTCCAGGCACACCTCCAGGCCGCGCAGGTCGACGGTCAGGCCGCCGAAGACGAGGAGCTCGGACGAGGAGGGGGCCGTCGGGGGTTCCAGCGGCCGCGCCGGTCCCCCGGACGCGGCCGGCGCGTCCGGAGCCCGCCCGTCCTGTGCGGGTTCCGGCGCGGGAGCCCGGTGGAAGGTGGCGCGGCGCAGCAGGGAGCGGATGCGGGCGACGAGGACGGGGATGTCCACCGGCTTGACCACGTAGTCGTCGGCGCCGGCCTCCAGTCCGGCCACGACGTCGAGGGCGTCGCCCCGGGCGGACATCATCAGGATCGGGGTCAGGCTCTCCTCGCGGATCCGTCGGCACAGGCCGATGCCGTCGAGGCCCGGGAGCATCACGTCCAGGATCAGCACGTCGTGCGCCCCCGCCCGGAACGCCTCCAGGCCGTCGAGCCCGTCCCCGGTGACCTCGACCTGGTAGCCGTAGCGTTCCAGGGCCAGTTGCACCGAGCGGCGGATGACCGCGTCGTCCTCGACGAGCAGCACACCGACCGGGTCGGGCACACGAATGGCGGACAAGGGTTCTCCGATGTGTTCGCCCGAGCCGCACTCGTCCGGGCCCGCGGGGCATCGATCGTAACCGTACGGGGGTGGGGTCGGCGCCGGGGCCCCGGGGGCTTCGGGGCCGACGGCCACGCGGCCGGTCAGAGCCGCAGGGACGCCGCGACCGGTAGGTGGTCGCTGCCGGTCGCGGGCAGCGTCCACGCCGCGCGCGGGGTGAGGCCGGACACCAGGATCTGGTCGATCCGGACCACCGGGAACGACGCGGGCCAGGTGAAGCCGAAGCCGTCCCCGGCCTCCCGCTGCGCCGAGCGCAGCGATCCCGTGAGCCCGCGCAGCGCGGAGTCGTCGACCGAACCGTTGAAGTCCCCCAGGACCACGATCCGCGCGAGCCGCTCCGCCCGGACGGCCTCGGCCAGTTTGGCCGCGGCCTCGTTGCGGCGGGCCGTGGCGAAGCCGCTGGTCGGGTACACCCGGACGGAGGCGAGGTGCACCGCGTAGAGCGCCACCGGCCCCTTCGGCGTCCGTACGGTGGCGCGCAGCGCCCTGGTCCAGGGCATGATCTCCACCGGCTCCACCTCCTCGACGGGGTACCGGCTCCACAGCCCGACACCTCCCCGTACCTGGGAGTAGGGGTAGGCGGCCGCCAGTTCGTGCCGGAAGGCCTGCTGCGCCCGGCTCGCCAGTTCCTCCACCGCCACGACGTCGGCGCCCGAGGCCGCCAGCGCGCGGGCCGTGCGGCCCGGATCGGGGTTCTCCTCGTTCACGTTGTGGCTCACCACCGTGAAGTCCCCGCCGCCGGACCTCTTGTCGACGAGGGCGGGCCCGAACAGGACGGTCCACACCAGGGCGGGGACCAGCACGGCGACCGCCGCGAGGACCGACCGGCGCACCGCCGCGCAGCACAGCAGCAGGACGACGCCCAGCCCCGACCACGGCAGCAACGTCTGGCAGAGGCTGCCGAGGTTGCCGACGGCGTTCGGCAGGTGGGAGCTCAGGGCCAGGGGAGCGGCACAGAGCAGCGCGGCCACGGCGACCAGCCGTCCGCGCGGCCCGTACCGCCCCCGCCGCCCCGTGCCACGGCGGGCCGGACGGTGCGGGACGGGGCCCGGGGAGGGAGGCGGGGAGCGGCGGGGACGGCAGCGGGGGGACGCCTCGGACCCGGACGTCCCCGCGCCGTCGCGCCGCCGCCCCGGTCGGCCCGTCCCGGCAGCCGCGGGGACGCCCCCGGGCGAGGGCGCCGGCGGGGCCGTGCCCGTGCCCGCGTTCACGCCCACTCCCGGCGACCGCCGTCGAGGGCCGGCAGGACCTGCGGCAGTTTCTGCCCCAACGCGTCGACGAGCCGCCCGCTGTTCTCCAGTGCCGCCCGCATGCCCTCGGTGGGCGTCGTACCGGCGCGCTGGCCCAGCACCACGCCGAGGACGAGCCGACGTCCCGTCCCGGACCCGCCCTCGGGCACCTCCAGGGCCCACATCAGGTTGCCGCCCGCCGGCGTGCTCGAACCGGTCTTCAGCCCCACCACCCCCGGACGGTCGAGCAGCGCGTTGGTGTTGCGCAACGGCGCCGCGCGGCCCGGCAGCGTGGTGCTGCGCAGGGCCACGGTGGCGCGCAGCGCCGGGTCCTTCATCGCCTCGCGGGCCAGCACCAGTTGGTCGGCGGCCGTGGACACGGTCGTGGGTTCGATCCCGCTGGACCCGGTGTAGGTCGTCGCGCTCATCCCCAGCCGGGTCGCCTCCGCGTTCATCCGCCGCACGAACGCCTCCTCGCTGCCCGCGTCCCAACGGGCCAGCAGCCGGGCCACGTTGTTCGCGGACGGGAGCAGCATCACCTCCAGCAGCTTGCGCTGGGTGAGCCGCTGGCCGGCGGCCACGGGGGCCGTCGACTCGCTCGTCGAAGCCGACTCGGCCGCCGCCTGTGCGTCCACCGTGATCGTCGGGCCGTCCTCGCCGTCCTGGAGCGGGTGGTCCCGCAGGACGACGTACGCCGTCATCACCTTGGTGACGCTCGCGATCGGCACCGGCTGCTGCGGCCCGTTCACCCCCAGGACGCCGACCTTCGTCACGGCGACCGCCGACTGTCCCTCCTCCGGCCACGGCAGAGCGAGATCGACGACGGGCGCGGGAGCCGGCAGCGTCGGCGGTCCGTCGCGCCGGAGGGCTCCTTTCCCGGCGCCGCCAAGGACGGGCCCGTCCGGCAGGGTCGCCGCCGTCCCGCCGCCGGCGCCCGCGACCAGCACCGCGGCCAGCAGCCACAGCACCCTGCGGCGGGGCGCCCGGCGGCGGGACGGCAGGGCGTGGGGGTCGTGGTCTTCACGTTTCGTCACGGCGGACACGGCAACTGCCTCCCGAAGCAGAGGGACACGGAGCCCCGGTGGCACGGACGGCCACCAGGGGTGTGTCCACAGCCTCCGGGACGGCTGCTTCGGGCCGGTCGTCACTCGGCTTCCGCCGGCACGCGGTCGTGTATCAACCGCGTACCGGCGAGGCGGAAGGGTTCCGGAGCGGCGACGAGCGTGCACGTCGTGCTGTCGCGCGTGCCGCTCCTCCGTCGGCCGGCACGGGGAGGCGCACCAGCCGGCCGACGGGCGTCAGGTCACCGGCAGGCAGACGGCGTAGACCACGTAGGAGCCGCTGGTGCCCGCCGAGTTGTTGAAGGACACCGTCCACATGTTCTCGGCGGAGGGGTAGGACTCGTACAGCTGGGCCGTGAGGTTGTTGCCTCCGAGGGGCGTCCTGTACCCACCGCCCGTGATGACGGTTCCTGCCGGACAGACCGCGCTCCCGGTGTTGAGTCCGGACGTCAGTGTGTGGGTCGTCTGGACGATCCGGGTCGGCAGGGTCGGCCCCGCGGGCCCGACGGGTCCAGCAGGTCCAGCAGGTCCAGCAGGACCGGCAGGACCGACGGGTCCAGCAGGTCCGACGGGTCCAGCAGGTCCGGCGGGCCCCACGGGGCCGACCGGCCCGGCGGGTCCCTCCGGTCCGGGCGGTCCCGGCGGTCCCGGCGGGCCCGGCTTCCCGGGCGAACAGCTGTGCGGGCAGCCGCCCCCTCCTCTGTGGTCGCTCTCGTCGCCGGCCGCGGTCCGGGGCCCCACGAACCCGGTCAGCAGTGTGGCCGCCAGCACCGGCAGGGCGACGTTCCGCAGCAGGGTCAGGTGTTTCCGTCTCAATCCGTCCTCCACGCGTTGTTCGAGTTCCGAGCCGCCCGCACACCGCGCGCATGAGCAGCAGCCGGGGCGCAGTTCTCATGTGAGCACGCCTCAGAAAGACGCGCGAGCACGGAGACTCCTTTGGGATTTCGCCGGACCGGGGAGGCTGACACGGTGTCCGGCGGATTCCGGGAGACGCCGCGCCGTCGGCTCAGCTCTCCGTGAAGACGGTGTCCTCGGGTTGCGCGAGCATCCGTACGGCCGAGCCGTCGATGATCTGGACCAGGGGCGCGAGGGTCAGCTGCTTGGTCCTGGTCGACAGGACCTCGACGTTGTCCTCCTTGCCCGCGAGGTAGGCGGGGAAGCAGGCCAGGGACTGCTCGACCAGGTTGAAGTGGTCGACCAGCCGTCGGAACAGCTTCGGGAGGATGACCACTTCGGTGAGGGAGGCCATGCCGGTGACGAAGGCACCGGCCGGTGCCGTGGTGGCGTCGAACGGCCAGAGGCCGAGGCCTGCCTCGCGGGCCTGTCGGGTGACGGCGGCGAGTTCGTTGCGGAGCTCGCGGGGCAGCTTGTCGTAGAAGGCGGGGTAGACCAGGCCGGTCCTGAGCAGGTGGTGGTTGGCGGTGCTCTGCAGCAGCGGCACGCCCACCTGCAGGTCGGTGCCGTCGGCGCCGGGCGGGGTGCCGGTGCCGAGCAGGGCGACGCAGCGTTTGAACGGGTCCCCGCCCTGGGTGAGGATCCAGCCGGGGGTCTGCGGCGGGTCGGCGGAGACGACCCTCTGCCCGACGCGCTGGACGTTGCTGAACCCGAGGAAGGTCAGGAGTTCCTGTGCGGCCTTGTCGCCGAACTCGGCGGGCTGGCGGATCCGCGGCCCGGTCCGGTCGTAGTGGGTCTCCAGTGCGTCGACGCCTTCCAGCCTGACCCTGGCGACGCCGTTCTTGACCTCGACCGGGGCGTCCTTGAGCCCGTCGAAGGCGAGCGGATCGGTGGGGACGAAGGTGATGGTGTCGCCGTCCGGTTCGGTACCGATGATCCGGTACTCGCCGACGACCAGCAGCATGGCCATGGCAGCCCCTTGGTGGTGGGAGGGCGGCGCCATGGGTCCGATCGGCGTCCGCCGGTTCGTACCCGGTGGGAAGTCGTCATGAGTCGTCGCTTCGCCACGGGGAGGAAAAGGAACGTCACTCGGTGTTCGTACTCGATGGGCTTCCATCATGGCCCGCCGCCGGGCTGCCCGCGTGCCGGTGACGGTCCGGTTGGGCTGTCGGAATGGTGCGCCTCCGCCCCCACCGTTCCTCGGGCGGGGGCGGAGGCGCGCACTCCGAACCCGGCCTCCTATTCGGTGCGCAGGGCCGTGGCGGTTCGGGCCCTGGCGGCCCAGCCGGCGGGCAGCAGCGCACCGACGGTGGCGATGAGCAGGCCGCCGAGGAGCAGCGGGAGCAACTCGGCCCCGTGGTAGACGGCGATGACGGAGCCGGGGAGGCGGAGGCCCACGCTGTCGCCCATCGCGGGCACGACCCAGCCGTGCAGGGCCACGCCGAGCGGCACCCCCAGCGCGCCCGCGACCAGTCCGGTCACGACGACCGGGGTGAGGACCATCGCGACGGTCTGCCGGGGGGTCATGCCGAGCGACTTGTGGATGCCGATCTCCCGGACGCGCTCGCGGGTGTCGAGCAGCACCCCGTTGAGCACGCCGAGCGCGGCGACGGCGACGAGCATCAGCGTGAGCGTCGCGGACAGCGCGTTGAGCGTGACGGCCGTGTCACCGCCGGCGCCGAGCCCTCCGGCCCGGGCGGTGGCCCCCAGCGGTGCCAGGTCCGCGTTGAGCGCGTCGACGTACCCGGTCACGTCGGTGCCCGGCGCGACCGCGATGTGATGACTCGTCTCCGTCAGGTCGGGACGCGCGTCCTTGAGGGTCGAGATGTCGGTGAAGACCTGCATGCCGTCGTTGCGGGGGTCGAGGACCTCCCCGACGATCCGGGTCGTGACCGGCTCGGCCAGGCCGTTCAGGGTGACCGTGTCGCCGATGCGGGTGCCGGTGGCGGCCAGGAACGGGGTCGGGACCACGGCCTCGCCGGGCTCGGCGATCCAGCGGCCCGAGACCATCGTGTAGCCGCCCCAGGAGGCGTCGCCGGTGAAGGCGATCACGTCGACGGTGCCGGTCAGGCCGGACACGGTGGCCCGTACCGTGGCGGCGCTGTAGTGCTTCCCGGTTCCGGCGGCGGCTCCGACGGCCCGGGCGACGGCGGCGGGATCGGTCTCGGTCTGCTTCTCGGGACCGGGGCCGGGGCGCGAGGATCCTCGGAGCCCGAGGTCCGGCGGGGGCGCGGGCACGGTGACATCGGCGGCGTCGTGGGCCCTGGCCTTCATCACCTGGCCGAGCGAAGCGCTCAATCCCACCGTGAAGGTGACGGCGACGGCGCCGAACAGGACCGCCGTGCCCATGGCCAGCGCGCGGGCGGGCCGTGCGAACGGCCGGGCCAGGCCCAGCGCGACCGGTTGCGGCAGCGGCAGCCGTCCGGCCAGCCGGGACGCCCACCGGCCGCGCCCCGCCGAGGCGGTGCGCCCGACGGCGAGCGCGTCGACCGTGCGCAGCCGGCCGGCCCGCCAGGCACTCGCCCACGCCGTCGCCGCCACCAGGCCGAGCACCCCGGCGATCACCGCCGCATCGACCCGGGGGGCGATGCCCAGGGACGAGGTGCCGTAGACCTCCTCGGCCTCGGCCAGCACGGGGACGGCGAGCAGGTGGCCGGCGAGGACACCGAGGGCGGTGCCGGCGGCGGCCGGGGCCAGCGCCTGGCCCACGTAGGCCCGCACGACCTGGGCCGGGGTGAAGCCGACGGCCTTGAGGATGCCGATGCGGCGGGTTGCCATGCCTACCGTCGAGGCGACGACGTTGCCGACGATGAGCACCGACATGACCAGGCCCAGGGCGCCGAACGCGATGAGGAACGGGACGTAGAGAGCGGTGTCGCGCTCGGCGGACTTCTTCGCGGTGAGCCATGACCGCTCGCCGACGGCCGCCTGGGGCGGCAAGGACCGCTTCACGGCCCTGCCGCCCGCGGTGATCTGCTCGGCGGTGTCCGCGTCGGTGAAGCGGTAGAGCATCTGGTAGCCCCCGCTGCCGGGCGCGGTGAGCGCCGGCATCTGGGACGGGACCACCCAGGCATCAGCGGTCCGCGTGACCGAGCGGGCCACACCGACCACCGTCAGCGTCGGCCCGCCGGACAGACCGGGGAAGCCGATCTCCACGCCCGTGGTCGGGACGAGCGGGGAGTCGACGGACAGCACGATCTCGCCGGAGCGCGTGGGCCACCGCCCGTCGACCAGTGCCACCTCGTCGACGTCCCGGCCGGGATCGCCCCGGCCGACCACGGTCATCGGCCACTCGGGGCCCGCCCCGCCCGACCGGGGAGTGACCGTCGCGGTACGGAACGGCCCGGCTGCGGCGCTCACCCCTTCGGCGTCCTCGGACTCCGACAGTTGCCCGTCACTCACCGCGCCCGCGTCGAACTGCACGGACAGGTGCGCGCCGTGCTGCCTGGCGAAGGCGTCGTCGAAGGGTGCGCCGGACACCACGAGCAGCGATCCGCCGAGGACGGAGGCGGCCACCGCCATCATCGTGGCGAGCCCGATCACCAGCGTCCGCACCCGGCGTCGTCCCACCCCCGAGGACACCACCTTGCCGAGCGCGCTCATCGGACGTCCTCCGAGGTGAGGGCCTGCGACCGGACGTCCTCGGTGATCCGGCCGTCGGCGATCCGGACCGTGCGATTCGTGCAGGACCGGGCCAGAGCCAGGTCATGGGTGACCACGACGACGGTCTGGCCCTCGGAGTTGAGGGCGGTGAGCAGCCTGCTGACGTCCTGTCCGGCAGCGGTGTCCAGGGCCCCGGTCGGCTCGTCGGCCAGGAGCAGCGCCGGCCGGTTCATCAACGCCCGGGCCACCGCGACGCGCTGCCGCTCGCCGCCGGACAGCCGCCCCGGGTAGGCGCGGGCGTACCGGTCGATGCCCAGCAGTTCCAGGAGCTCCGCCGCCCGGCGGTCCGCCTCGCCGCGTGCCGTGCCCGCGAGGCGCGCGGGCAGGACGACATTGTCGGTGACGGTCAGATCGTCGAGCAGGTTGAAGAACTGGAAGACCATGCCGATCCTCGACCGCCGGTGGAGCGCCGCTCCGGCTTCGCCGAGCCGGTCCACCCGCACCCCGTCCACGGTGACGGTCCCCGTGTCGGGACGGTCCAGGCCCGCGATCAGGTTGAGCAGCGTGGACTTGCCGCTGCCGGAAGGGCCGAGGATCGCGACGGCCTCGCCGGGCTGCACGGTCAGTGACGCCTCGTGCAGGGCGGGCGGGCCGTCGTCGTATCGGCGGCTCACACCGCGCAGTTCGATCACCGGCATGACCATGAGGGCTCCTCGGGTACGGGCTGTTGACTGCGTGAACGCTAGGAGCGGGCGCGGCCGGCCCGCATCGCCCGCCCGGACCCCTTGCGGTACCGCGCCGGGACGAGCGGGGGAGAAGTCATCCCTGCGATGTAGGCGAGTGATGTACCCGGTGCGGCGGGAACGACCGCTGGGACGGATTCCGCGGGCCCGCGCGGCGGCGAGAATGATCCGGTGACGGACGCACGTACGACGCCGAACCGGTTGTGGGAGGCCGCCCGCCGGACGGTCCGCGACGCCGGGCTGCCGAGCGGCCCACCGCCGCGGCCCACCCGGCGCGCCCGGCGGTTCGACGTGCTGGTGGCACTGGCGCTCGGCATCGCCACCGTCTACTACGGCATCGACAACGCCGGCGTCGTCGTGCTGCGTGAGGTCGCACCCGGTGTGCAGCGCGTCATGCCGCGTCCGTCCGGCCCCGGCGGGCTGGCGTTCATGGTGACCCTCGCGGCCGTCGCCTCGGGTGCCCTGGCGCTGCGCCGCCGTCACCCGCTCGCCGTGCTGTGCGTCGTGACGGCCGCGACGCTGGCGACACCGCAGAGCGTCCTGCGGCTGACCTTCTACGCGTTCGTCGTCGCCGTCTACAGCGCCGCCGTGTACAGCCCGTACCGGGTGGCGACCCTGGCGGCGCTGCCGGTGTCGGTCGTCCTGGTCGGCACCTCGGGGAACTCGGTGACACCGATCGTCCCCAACGAGTACATCGCCCTGCTGATCCTGGTTCCGATGGCCGTGGCCGCCGTCGGCCTGCGTACCTGGAAGCTCCGGACCGACGAGGGCCGCGCCCGGCTGGTCGCCCTGGAACGCGAACAGGCCGAGGCGCTGCGACGGGCCGTGGAGCACGAGCGCGCCAGGATCGCCCGGGAACTGCACGACGTCGTCACGCACAACGTCAGCGTGATGATCATCCAGGCGGGCGCCGCCCGCAAGATCATGGAAGCCTCGCCCGAGGAGGCCGGCGAGGCGCTGCTCGCCGTCGAGGCGGGCGGGCGGGCGGCCATGACCGAGCTGCGCCACGTCATGGGACTGCTCACCATGGCCGACGAGGGCGAGGGACCGGACGGAGGTGCGCAACCGGGTGACACGGGGGCGGAGCTCGCCCCGCAACCCGGCCTGGACCAGCTGGAGCAGTTGGTCGGACGGGTCCGGGGCACCGGACTGCCCGTCGACCTGACGGTGACCGGCCCGCCCAGGCCCCTTCCGCCCGGCCTCGAACTCGCCGCCTACCGCGTGGTCCAGGAAGCCCTGACCAACACCGTGAAGCACGCCGCCGGCGCCACCGCCGCCGTGAGCGTCGACTACGGCCCGGACCGGCTCCGGGTGGAGGTCGCCGACACCGGTGGACACCCGGGTCCGGGCGCGGCCACCGGGAACGGGCGGGGCCTGATCGGTCTGCGCGAGCGCCTCGCCGTCTACGGCGGAACCCTGAACACCGGCCGACGCCTGACCGGTGGCTACCGGGTGGAGGCCCTGATCCCCCTGGAGACACCGTGACCGAGCCGCTGCGCGTACTCCTCGCCGACGACCAGACCCTGGTCCGCACCGGCTTCCGGCTGATCCTCAGGGCCGACGGCATCGACGTCGTCGCCGAGGCGACCAACGGGGGCGAAGCGGTCGAAGGGGTCCGCCGCACCCGGCCCGACGTGGTCCTGATGGACGTCCGGATGCCCGAGATGGACGGGCTGGAGGCCACCCGCCGCATCCTCACCGGCGCCCCCGGCGCCCCCCGGGTCATCATCCTGACCACCTTCGACCTCGACCGGTACGTCTACGCCGCACTGTCGGCCGGGGCCAGCGGCTTCCTCCTCAAGGACGTGACGCCCGAGCAACTGACCGCAGCCGTCCGCACGGTCCGTACCGGCGACGCTCTCCTCGCGCCGGCCATCACCCGCCGCCTGGTGCAGCGGTTCGCCCGGCACGGCAGCGAGACCGCCGCCCTCCACCGCGACCTCGCCTCGCTCACCCCGCGCGAACTGGAGGTCCTCGGCCTGTTGGCCCGGGGCCTGAGCAACGCCGAACTCGCCACCCGCCTCCACCTGGCCGAGCCGACCGTCAAGACGCACGTCGCCCGCATCCTCGCCAAGCTCGGACTGCGTGACCGCGTCCAGGCCGTCATCGTCGCCTACGAGACGGGGCTGGTCAGCGCCGGCGCACGCGAGGCCGCCCAGCAGCCCACCGGGCAGGCGTAGGCCAGGGCGGCCGGGACCCGGGATCAGCGGCCGTAACCGCGCCGGTCCCGGTGTTTCGCGCCTCCGGGATCTCGCACCACGGTCGCCCGATGTCGACTGCGGGCGCTCCAGGACCCGGACCCCGTGCGGTCGGCCGCCTGCCGGGTGCCGGGTTCACCGTCCTGTCAGCGCACGCGGCCCTGCTCGGCGTCGTCGGGGACCGGACGCTTCTCCGCGTCGCCGGAGAGCGCGTCGGTGTAGATGCCCGTCATCGCCGTCACGGCCCGCCGGCGGTCCAGGCCGGGGTCCAGGCGGTGCTGGATGTTGATTCCCAGGGTGCCGCCGAGCAGCGCCGCCGCGACGGCCTCCGGGTCGGTGGCGTGCGCGCCCGTCGCGCGCAGGTGGTCGGCGTACAGGCCGCGGATCTTGGCGTACTCCTCGGCGTAGGTCTCGCGCAGGGGCGATTCGCGGACCACCGCCTCGATCAGGAGCGTCGAGAAGATGTGCGACTCGGGCCGGGACATCAGCGCGAAGTTCGCCTCGATCAGGGCCTCGACACCGGTCTGCGGACCGGCGGCGGCGAGGCGCTCGCGCATGAACTCCGTGCCCCACCGGAACGCTTCCTCGACCACCGCCTTCAGCAGGCCGTCCTTCGAGCCGAAGTGCCAGGCCACGGAGCCCCGGCTGATGCCGGAGCGCTCCGCCACGGCCTGGACGGACGCCGCGGCGGCCCCGCCCTCGGCGGCGAGTTCCCAGGCGGCGGCCACCAGCCGGCGCCGGGTCTCGGCGGAGATCTCCTGCTTGCGGGTCGCGCCCACGCGATGTCCTTCCCACTGTTGCGGCCGCCTGACCCGGCCGATTCTGTCACGCCGCGGACCGGTGTTCCGAGGGCGGCGAGCCCTTGCCTATGTTGAGCGTCCAGTTCTATGCTGAGCGTCCAATAACCAGGAGGATTCGTCATGGCACTGATCGACCTGACCAGGACGCTGGACCCCGCCGACCGCGAGCTGCTCCCCGAGCAGCTGCGCCCGCTCGCCCCGGTGATCGCGCCCTCCATCGCCTACGCCCACCCCGCGGGAGAGGGCCGCGAGCAGTTCGCCGCCGCCATGCACTGCGGCGTCGAGGACCTGCCCGACGGCGAGGGATGGGGCGCGGAACTGCTGACCGACTTCAACACCCACCTCGGCACCCACGTCGACGCCCCGCTGCACTACGGCTCGACCTGCGAAGGCAGGCCGGCCCGCACCATCACCGACATCGCCCTGGACGAGCTGTGGTGCGAGGCACTCGTCCTGGACCTGCGGGGGCGCTGCGAGCTCGACGCCCCGATCACCGTCGAGGCGCTGAAGGCCGCCCTGGCCGACAACGGTGCCCCGGTCCCGGCCGGCGGCGCGATTCTGCTGCGCACCGGCCAGGAGCGGTACGGGCTGTCCGACCCCGAGTTCTTCCGCTACCCGGGGATGAGCAGGGAAGCCACGCTCTTCCTGGCCGACCTCGGGGCCAAGGTGCTCGGCACCGATGCCGGCGGCTGGGACCTGAGCTTCTCCGTGATGGCCCGCAGGTTCCGCGAGAGCGGCGACAACTCCGTGCTGTGGGACGGCCACCGGGCCGGCCGCGAGCGGGAGGTCTTCATCGTCCAGCAGCTGACCAACCTCGCCGCGCTGCCCCCGTCGGGATTCCGGGTGGCGTTCTTCCCGATCAAGATCGCCCGCGCGAGCGCCGCCCCGGCCCGCGTCGTCGCCTTCGTCTGACACCTGAACCCCTGAACCCCTGACCCCACCCCGCTTCCCGTCCCCTCCCGAGAAGAGGAACCGACCGTGAAACTCGCGACCGTGGAGCACGAGCGCGCCGAACGGACCGCGCTCGTCCTCGACCAGGGCGAACGCCTGCTGCTGCTCGACCGCGCCCACCACCTGACGACCGGCGACCGCGCCCCCGCGCTGGCCGCCATGCAGCTGATCATCGACGGCGGCGACCCCGTACGGCGGATCCTGGACCGGCTCGCCGAACAGGCCCCGGACGAAGCCGTCGTCGCCGCCTCCGAGGTGCGCTGGCTCTCCCCGCTGCCCAGGCCCGTGCAGATCCGGGACTTCGGCGGCTTCATGGACCACTTCCGCAACGCCCGCGCCCGGATCCAGGGCATCCCGGCCGAACAGGTCGAGCTGCCGGCCGTCATGCTCGAACGGCCCCTGTACTACTTCACCAACCGGCTCTCGGTGACCGGCCACGACAGCGACATCACCTGGCCCGCCTACTCCTCGGTGCGGGACTACGAGCTGGAGTTCGCCTGCGTGCTCGGCCGCGGCGGCACGGACATCACGGTCGCGGACGCCCCCTCGCACATCTTCGGCTACACGATCTTCAACGACTTCAGCGCCCGCGACACCCAGCTGGAGGAGATCGCCACCGGCCTGGGCCTGAGCAAGAGCAAGGACTTCACCGACGCGAACGTCCTCGGCCCCTGGATCACCACCGCCGACGAGGTCGGTGACCCCTACGAGCTCACCATGACCGCCCGCATCAACGGCGAGGAGGTCAGCCGCGGCACCACCGCCGACCTGCACCACACCTTCGCCGACATGATCGCCTTCGCCTCCCGGTCGACCCGGCTGCACGCCGGGGAGGTCCTCGGCTCGGGCACCGTGCCCACCGGCTGCGGACTGGAACACGGCCGCTTCCTGCAACCCGGCGACACCGTGGAACTCGAAGTCTCCGGCCTCGGCATCCTGCGCAACCGGGTGGTGTCATGAACCGCGAAGCACTGATCCTCGGCGTCGGCGCCACCCCCTTCGGCCGCCACCTCGACCGCACCGCCGGCGACCTCGCCGGCCGGGCCGCCCACGAGGCGCTGCGCGACGCCGGACTCACCCCGGCCGACGTCGGCGCCGTCTTCCACGCCACGGTCAGCCAGAAGGCCATCGACGGCCAGCACATGATCCCCGGCCAGGTCGCCCTGCGCCCGCACGGCTTCTCCGGCGTGCCCGTGGTGAACGTGGAGAACGCCTGCGCCGGCGGCGCCACCGCGCTCTGGCTGGCGATCGCCCACGTCCGGGCGGGCCTGGCGGACGTCGCCCTGGCCGTCGGCGTCGACAAGCTGGTCTGCGCCGACCCCGCCCAGGGCCTGGCGGTGTTCGACGGCGCCATGGACGTCGCCCACCGCGAGGAGACCCTCGCCGGGCTCGCCGCCCTGGCCGACCCGCTGCCGCCCGAGCTGTCCGTCCCCGACGGCGACCGGTCGGTGTTCATGGAGATCTACGCCTCCCTGGCCCGCGCCCACATGCAGCGCTTCGGCACCACCGAAGCCCAACTGGCCGCGGTCGCCGCGAAGAACCACGCCCACTCCGTCCACAACCCCCGGGCCCACTTCCGCAAGCCGTTCACAGCCGAGCAGGTCCTCGCGGCGCGACGGGTGGCGTGGCCGCTGACCGTGCCGATGTGCTCACCGGTCAGCGACGGCGCCGCCGCCGTCGTCGTGACCAGGGCCGACTTCCCCCACGACGAATCGGCCGTGGCGGTGCTCGGCAGCGTCCTGCTGTCCGGTACGGACCGGGCGGCGGACGACGCCGAGCGGCACATCGGCCGCCGGGCCGCACTCGCCGCCTACGAGACGGCCGGCGTCGGACCGCAGGACGTCGACGTGGCGGAGGTCCACGACGCCACCGCCTTCGGCGAGATCCAGCAGGTGGAGAACCTGGGCTTCTGCCCGATCGGCGAAGGCGGCCCCTGGTCGGCCTCCGGCGCCGGCGCACTCGGCGGCAGCCTCCCGGTGAACCCGTCGGGAGGACTCGAATCCCGCGGCCACCCGGTCTCCGCCACCGGACTCGCCCAGGTCTTCGAACTGGTCACCCAACTGCGCGGCCGCGCCGGCGAGCGCCAGGTCCCCGGCGCGCGCATCGCCGTCGCCGAGAACGGCGGCGGCCTCTACGGGATCGAGGAGGCGGTGGCCGCCGTGACCGTCCTGGGGAGGACCCGATGAGACCCGGATACGCCGAGCTGATCCTCTCGGCACTGCGCAGACGGCCCGAACGCACCGCCTTCCGCTTCACCGGCGACGACGGGGCCAGGCACACCTGGACCTACGGCGAGACCGCGGAGCGGATCGAGCGCACCGCGGCCGCGCTCGGGCGGCTGGGACTCGCACCCGGCGACGGGATCGCCCTGCTGTGCGGCCCGGACCCGCGGGCGTTCACCGTCATGGCCGCCGCCTGCCTGGCCGGACTGCGCTACACCGCGCTGCACCCGCTGGCCACCGCCGACACCGACCGGACCGTCCTGCGCGACAGCGCGTCCGGCTGCCTGGTCGTGGACGACACCCGCTTCGCCTCCCGCGCCCGCCCCGAGGGCGTCGGGACGGTCACCCTCGCCGAACTCGACAGCCTCGCCGCCGACACGGCCCCCGGCTCCGACGACCCGCGCGGCGCCGCCCTGTACCTCTTCTACACCGGCGGGACGACCGGCGAGCCCAAGGGCGTGATGCTGCGCGACCGCTCCCTGCTCGCCAACGCCTGGGCCTGTTCCACCTGGGCCTGGCCGCCGGACACCCACTTCCTGATCACCACCCCCATGTCGCACGCCGCCGGCCTCCTCGTCGCCCCCGGCCTGCTGCGCGGCGCGAGCTTCGAGCTGCACCCCTCCTTCGACCCGGACCGCGTCGTCGACGCGATCGAGCAGGACGGGGTGAGCGCCACCTTCGTCGTCCCCACCATGCTCTACGCCCTGCTGGACCACCCCCGGCTCACCGCCGCCGACCTGTCGGGGCTGAACTGGGTCCTGTACGGCGCCGCCCCCGCCGACCCCGCCCGGCTCGCCGAGGCGCACCGCCTCCTCGGGCCCGTGCTCAGCCAGCACTACGGCCAGGCCGAGGCACCCAACGCGCTCACCGTCCTGGACCCGGCCGAACACCGCGACGACCCGCACGTCCTGGCCAGTTGCGGCCGGCCGATGCCCGGCGTGGAGATCGCCCTGCTCGACCCGCACGGCCGACCGGTCCCGGACGGCGAGCCCGGCGAACTGTGCGTCCGCGGACCGCTCGTGATGGACGGCTACTGGAACAAGCCCGAGCAGACCGCGGCGGCGCTCGAAGGAGGCTGGCTGCACACCGGGGACGTCGCCCGCCGGGACGCCACCGGCCTGGTCACGATCATCGACCGGCTCAAGGACACCGTCATCACCGGCGGCTTCAACGTCTACCCGCGCGAGGTCGAGGACGTCCTCGCCGTCCACCCGGCGGTCGCCGCCTGCGCCGTGTACGGCACACCCGACGCCCGCTGGGGCGAGGCCGTCACCGCCGCCGTGGTCCTCCGCCCCGGGCGGCACGCCACCCCCGGCGAGCTGGCCGAGCACGTCCGGGCCCGCAGGGGCGCCCTCTGGGCTCCGAAGCGGATCCACCTCGTCGACGCCCTTCCCCTCACCGCCCTGGGCAAGATCGACAAGAAGCGGCTCCGCAAGCAGCCCTGAACGAGTCCGCTCCCGACGCGCCCAGGCCGTGGCGCGGGGCGGGCCGTGCGGCCGGCTCGGCCCCGCGGACGCCCGTTCGCGCCCCGTCCACCCCGGCTCGTCGCTGCGCCGGAAGGCGCAGCCCCGCAGGCCCGCGGGCCGCGACCGCGTGACGATCGGCGGGACAGCACAACCTGCACGCCGACCGCCGGATGCCGTGCGTCGTCCGCACACGGCATGCGGCGGTCGGGAGAAGGGCGCAGCACCCATGACCATCGACCGCCGACGCTTCCTCACCACCCTCGGCGCCGCCGCGGCGACGGCCGTCGCCGTCACCCCTGCCCGCGCGCTCACCGCCTTCCCGGCCCGCCCCCGCGGCTGGGCGGCGGCGGCCCCCGACTGGCAGGCGCTGCGCGCCCGCCTGGGCAACCGGCTGGTGCTCCCGGCCGACCCCGGCTACGGGACCGCCCGCCTCGGCTACAACGAGCTGAACGACGGCCAGTTCCCCGCCGCAGTGGCCCGGTGCGTGTCGGCCGACGACGTGCGGGCCTGCCTGGACGTGGCGCGCGGGCACGGGATCCCGATCGCGGCCCGCAGCGGCGGCCACGGCTACCTGGGCTACAGCGTCCCCGACCAGGGCCTGGTGATCGACCTGCGGGGGATGGCCGACGTCGTCGTGCACCCCGACGGCACCGCGGAGGTCGGCGCCGGCGCCCGCCTGATCGAGGTGTACGCGGCGCTCGCCCGGGCCGGCCGGCTGCTCCCGGCCGGAAGCTGCCCCACCGTAGGGGTCGCCGGGCTGACCCTCGGCGGCGGCATCGGCGTGCTGGCCCGCAAGTACGGGCTCACCTGCGACCGGCTGGGCGCCGCCGAGGTGGTGACCGCCGACTCGTCGCTGCGCACCGCCTCGCCCGTCGAGGAGCCCGACCTGTACTGGGCGCTGCGCGGCGGAGGCGGCGGAAACTTCGGCGTGGTCACGCGGTTCAGCTTCGACACCGCCCCCGCGCCGGACCTGACCGTCTTCGTGCTCCGCTTTCCGGCCGGTTCGGTGACCGAGGTGCTCGGGGCCTGGCAGGAGTGGGCGGCCGGGGCGCCGGACGAGCTGTGGGCCGGCTGCCGGATCTCGGGTGGCACCCCGCCCGGCTGCCGGGTCGTCGGCTGCTACGTGGGCGGCCCGGGCGGCGCCGACCCCCTGCTCGACGATCTGGTGGAGGCCGCCGGTACCGCCCCGACCTCGCGCACCGTCTCCCCGAAGGACTACCTGGGCGCCATGAAGTTCATGGCCGGCTGCTCGAACGACACCATCGCCCAGTGCCACCCCGTCGCGGAGGGCGGCAGGCTCCCCCGGGCCGGCTTCGTCGCGGTCTCCCGGATGCTGGGCCCGGTGCCACTGGACCCGGCGAGCGTCACGGAACTGATGGCCGGCCGTACCGGCGTCGACCTGCTGCTCGACTCGCTCGGCGGCGCCATCGGCGAGCTCGCCCCCAGCGCCACCGCCTTCCCGCACCGCGAGTCGCTCGCCAGCGCCCAGGTCTACGCCGGCGCCACCCCGGCGACCGAGGACCAGGCCCGCGCCACCGTGGAAGCGGTCCGGGACGGGCTGGCCGACCTCGGCGCGCTCGGCGCCTACGTCAACTACATCGACGCCACACTGCCCCGCTGGGGCCGCGCCTACTACGGCCGGAACCTGCCCCGGCTCAAGGCCGTGGCCCGCCGCTACGACCCTGACGGCGTCTTCTCCTTCCCCCGGTCCGTGGCGGCCGCCTGAGAAGGCCTCGGGCAGCACCTGTGACCTCCACCGGCAGCGGCCGGAGGCTTCTGACGGCTGCTCCGACGCACCCCCGGACCGGGACCGAAAGTGAGGAAGGCCACACCCCGACATGGTCCCTCGCATCCGTTAGGGTCGACTCAGATCCGCCCTGAGCAGGGATTTTGCGTCGGCCGCAGCGATGCCGTCGGCGCGGGTCTGGCTTTTCCTGGAGATTGCATGTCCGATCTGGCATTTCGCTCCGCAGGTCAGCTCGCCGCCGCAGTCGCGGCGAAGGAGGTATCGAGCGTCGAGCTCCTCGACCACTACCTCGACCGGGTCGAGCGGCTCGATCCGAAGGTGAACGCCGTCGTCGCCCGGGACGAGGAGGGCGCGAGGGCCGCGGCACTGGCGGCCGACCGCGCGGTCTCCCGCGGCGAGCCGCTCGGCCGGCTGCACGGCGTCCCCGTGACGGTCAAGGACAGTCTTGAGGTCGCGGGCATGCGGACCACCGGGGGGTCGGCCCGCTGGGGACACCACGTCTCGGTGAGCGACGCCGAGTCGGTTGCCCGGCTCAAGAACGCCGGTGCGATCGTGTTCGGCAAGTCCAACATGCCGCCCGACGCCCGGGACTGGCAGACCTGCAACGACGTCTACGGGACCACGAACAATCCGTGGGACCCGACCCGCGGACCCGGCGGTTCGTCCGGCGGGTCCGCCGCGGCACTCGCCGCGGGGCTGACCGGCCTGGAGCTCGGCGGCGACTCGGCGGGCTCGATACGGGTGCCCGCCCACTTCTGCGGCGTCTACGGGCTGCGCACGTCGTTCGGGATCGTGCCGAGGTACGGAAGCGTCTCGGGCCATGCTCCTGGGACCCTGGCGGACTTCGACATGGCAGTCCTCGGCCCGCTCGGCAGGCACGCCGATGACCTCGACCTGGGCCTCGACGTCCTCGCGGGAGCGGACCACGACCGCGCTCCGGCGTGGCGGCTGGAGCTGCCCCCCGCCAGGTCGGGCACTCTGCGCGGGTTCCGGGTCGCGGCATGGCTCGACGACCCGTTCTGCCCGGTCGACAGCGAGCTGGTCGCGATCATGAGGACGGTGCTGGAGGCGGTGCGGGCCGAGGGCGCTGCCGTGGTCGAGGGCGAGGGACCGGTCGGACTCGAAGAGACGATGGCCCTCTACCAGCCGCTGCTGATGGCGCAGAGCGGGCTGGTCGAGCCGGACGAGTCGTATGCCGGGCTGGTGGAGCGCGCCGCGGCGGAGGGGCCGGCGGGCGGGTTCGCGTCGGACCTGACGATCCGCTTCCGTGACTGGCACGCGCTCGACGAACGTCGGCAGCACTCCCGCCGCCGCTGGGCCGAGTTCTTCCGCGACGTCGACGTGCTCGTCTGCCCGGTGAGCCCCACGGCCGCCTTCCCCCACGACCACCGGCCCGACCCCGGCTGGTCGGTCCGGACCCTGCGGGTCAACGGCGCCGACCGGCCGTACCGCGAGATGCTCACCTGGATGGCGCCGTCGGCCGTCAACCACCTGCCCGCGGCGGTGGCGCCTGTCGGGGCGACCCGGGACGGGCTTCCCGTCGGCATCCAGGTGATCGCCCCCTACCTGCACGACCGCACCGCGGTCCAGTTCGTGCGGTGCCTTGCGGAGGTGATCGGCGGGTTCCGCCGTCCGCCGGGCTTCTGAGTGCCGCATCGCCCTGGAGCGGAG
>NZ_JBHVER010000133.1:0-23133 GCF_042802195.1 Kitasatospora sp. NPDC057500
GGGCGGACGCGGGCCCGGGTGCGACCGACCGGGGGTCAGCCCTCGTCGGTGGCGGTGCTCTTGCCCGCGGCGCTCTTGCTCGCCGCGGTCTTCTTGGCCGCCGCCGTCTTGGTGGCGGCCTTCTTCACCGTGGTGGTCTTCTTCGCCGCCGTCTTGGCCGCCGTGGTGGTCTTCTTGGCGGCGGTCTTGGTCGCAGTCTTCTTGGCCGCCGCCTTCTTCGCCGGGGCCTTCTTCGCCGTCTTCTTCACCGGCCCGCGCGCCCGCTTCTCGGCGAGCAGCTCATAGCCGCGCTCGGGCGTGATGGTCTCGACCGCGTCGTCCTTGCGGAGCGTCGCGTTGGTCTCGCCGTCGGTCACGTACGGCCCGAACCGGCCGTCCTTGACCACCACCGGGCGCTCGCTGACCGGGTCGGTGCCCAGCTCCTTGAGCGGCGGCGCGGCGGCGGCCCGGCCGCGCTGCTTGGGCTGGGCGTAGATCGCCAGCGCCTCCTCCAGCGTGACCGTGAACAGCTGGTCCTCGCCGGTGAGCGAACGGGAGTCGGTCCCGCGCTTGAGGTACGGGCCGTAGCGGCCGTTCTGCGCGGTGATCTCCACGCCCTCCGGGTCGACCCCGACCACGCGCGGCAGCGAGAGCAGCTTCAGCGCGTCGTCCAGCGTGACGGTGTCCAGCGCCATCGTCTTGAACAGCGAGGCGGTCCGCGGCTTGACGGCGTTCTTGCCGGTCTTGGGCGTGCCCTCGGGCAGGATCTCGGTGACGTACGGGCCGTAGCGGCCGTCCTTGGCGACCAGCATGTTCCCGCTGACCGGGTCCGGCCCCAGCTCGTAGTCGCCGCTGGGACGGGCCAGCAGTTCCTCGGCCAGCTCGACGGTCAGCTCGTCCGGCGGCAGCTCGTCGGGGATGTCGGCGCGCTGGCCGGGCTCGCCCTCCACCTCGGAGGCGCGCTCCACGTACGGGCCGTAGCGGCCGACCCGCAGGGTGATGTCGTCGCTGACCCGGAACGAGCTGATCTCCCGGGCGTCGATCGCGCCGAGGTCGGTGACCAGTTCCTTCAGGCCGCCCAGGTGGTCGCCGTCGCCGTTGCCGGCCTCGGCGGCGCCGCCCGCGGCCGCGCCCTCGCCGCCCTCGCCGAAGTAGAAGCGCTTCAGCCACGGCACGGACTGCGCCTCACCGGCCGCGATCCGGTCGAGGTCGTCCTCCATCTTCGCGGTGAAGTCGTAGTCGACCAGTCGGCCGAAGTGCTTCTCCAGCAGGTTGACCACGGCGAAGGAGAGGAAGGACGGCACCAGCGCCGTCCCCTTCTTGAAGACGTAGCGGCGGCCGATGATGGTGTCGATGATCGAGGCGTAGGTGGAGGGGCGGCCGATCTCCCGGTCCTCCAGCTCCTTGACCAGCGAGGCCTCGGTGTAGCGGGCCGGCGGCTTGGTGGCGTGGCCCTCGGGGGTGATCTGCTCGGCGGCCAGCGGGTCGCCCTGGGCGACCTGCGGCAGCCGGCGCTCGCGGTCGTCCAGTTCGGCGTTCGGGTCGTCGGCGCCCTCGACGTAGGCCTTGAGGAAGCCGTGGAAGGTGATGATCTTGCCGGAGGCGGAGAACTCGACGTCCCGGCCGTCGGCGGCCCGGCCGCCCACCTTGACGGTGACCGACTGGCCGACCGCGTCCTTCATCTGGGAGGCGACGGTGCGCATCCAGATCAGCTCGTAGAGCTTGAAGTCGTCGCCGCTCAGGCCGGTCTCGGCGGGGGTGCGGAAGCGGTCGCCGGACGGGCGGACCGCCTCGTGCGCCTCCTGCGCGTTCTTCACCTTGGAGGCGTAGGTACGCGGCGCGTCCGGCAGGTAGTCGGCGCCGTACAGCTGGGTCACCTGCGCGCGGGCGGCGCTGACGGCGGTGTCCGACAGCGTGGTGGAGTCGGTGCGCATATAGGTGATGAAGCCGTTCTCGTACAGCTTCTGGGCCACCTGCATGGTCCGCTTGGCGCCGAAGCCCAGCTTGCGGCTGGCCTCCTGCTGGAGCGTGGTGGTGCGGAACGGCGCGTACGGCGAGCGGCGGTACGGCTTGGACTCGACGCCGCGCACCGAGAACGCGGTCTGCTCCAGGGCGGCGGCCAGCGCGCGGGCGGCCTGCTCGTCCAGGTGCAGGGTGTTGGCGCTGCCCGCCTTGAGCCGGCCGTCCTGGCCGAAGTCGCGGCCGCTGGCGATCCGCTTGCCGTCGACGGCGATCAGCCGGGCGCCGAAGCTCTCCGGGTTGGCCGCGTCGGCCGGGGTGCGGCCGGTGCCGAAGGTACCGACCAGGTCCCAGTACGAGGCCGAGCGGAACGCCATCCGCTCGCGCTCGCGCTCGACGACCAGCCGGGTCGCGACGGACTGCACGCGGCCCGCCGACAGCTTCGGCATGACCTTCTTCCAGAGCACCGGCGAGACCTCGAAGCCGTACAGGCGGTCGAGGATGCGACGGGTCTCCTGGGCGTCGACCAGGCGCTGGTTCAGCTCGCGCGGGTTGGCCACCGCCTCCTGGATGGCGGACTTGGTGATCTCGTGGAACACCATGCGGTGCACCGGCACCTTGGGCTTGAGCACCTGCTGGAGGTGCCACGCGATGGCCTCGCCCTCGCGGTCCTCATCGGTGGCGAGGAAGAGCTCGTCGGACTCCGCGAGGAGCGACTTCAACTTGCTGACCTGGGACTTCTTGTCCGCGTTGACCACGTAGATCGGAGCGAAGTCGTGGTCCACGTCCACACCGAGACGGCGTACCTCACCGGTGTACTTGTCCGGGACCTCGGCGGCCGTGCTCGGGAGGTCGCGAATGTGCCCGACGCTCGCCTCGACGATGTAGCCGGGGCCCAGGTAGCCCTTGATCGTCTTCGCCTTGGCCGGCGACTCGACAATGACGAGTCGCTGTCCGTGCGCGGTCTCGCTGCTCGGGGACACCTTCGCTCTTCTCTCCCGGTCGTTACGTGAGCTGGTCGGCGCTGGCAGCACGGGCTGCGCTCCGCCCGACCCCTCCACCGTCCCGGGGCTGCCGCTGTACGACGACCCCACCAGCGGAGTGTGACCGTACCCCGGCCACCCTTGTCAAACGGACGGATCCCGCAATTTCACCGGCAAGGCCGACCGACGCCACTCGAACGGTAACCCGAGCGCGACGGATCGCGCCCTGCGGAGGGGGGCTTCGGCGGGTTTCGAAGGATGGAATGACGGATTTCAAAATCTGTCAACGGAATATCCGCCCCCGGATCGCGCCTGTTCCGGGAGCGCACGGGCCCGGCCGCGGACCGGACGAGGGCCCGGACGAAGGCCCGGACGGGAGCGTGCAGGAGCCGGACGGGGTGGGCGGGGTGGGCGGGGACCGACTGGACCGGCTACCCGGCGACGAGCAGCAGGAGTGCGCCGGCGGCCAGGCAGCCGAGGCCGAGCGCCGTCCACAGCAGGTCCGCGACGACGGTCCGCGGGCCGCTCTCCTCCGGTGCGAGCACCGCGATGCCGGGGCGGCGGGGGTCGTAGGCGATCCGGACGGAGGTGCCCGGCACGAGCCGGGACGGGCGGCGCAGCGGGGTGTGGCCGCGTGGACGGGTCAGCACCAGCTCGCACGCCTCGACGGCCAGGCCCCCGGTGCCGTGTGCACCGATGCCGCGCGCCCCGCCCCTGTTCGTCCCGACGGCCGCGGGCTGGGTGGAGAAGGAGAGCAGGGGCGCACTGTCGAGTTCACCGTGCGCGTCGGCTTCGGCGACCACCGTCGCGACGGCCGGCCGTCCTCGACGGCGCACTCGGTGGCGCAGGCGCACTTCGGCGGCGCACCAGAGCAGGAGTGCGCCGCCGAGGAGGGCGAATATCGCGCCCCCCACCGTCGCCGTCGTCGTTTCCACCCCAGCCGCCCCCAGCCCTGTCCACAGCCTGTGGACAGAGCCTCACAGGCCGGGACCAACGAGGGGCGGATATCCGGCGAACGGCCGACGAACCGGGGGAAGCCGTGAAGTGAACCGGCGGCTCCCGGACCGCCGACGGTCGGGGTGCCGGCGTCGGACCATCGGCGTCTTCAGGCCACCGGCCGGATGAACCCCTGCTCGGTCAGCAGCCGCAGCGACTCCGGCACGCGGTCCCGCAGCACCACCCGGTCCTCGCCCAGCAGCTGGGCGATCGCGTCGACGATCTCGCCCGCCGACAGCGTCCCGTCGCAGACCCCGACGAAGCCGGCGCCCACCGTGTCCACCTTGGTGGCCCGGCGCATCCCCCGGTTGTGACGCAGGATCACGTGCTCCGGGTCCTCCGCCCCCGGGGCGCCCACCTGCTCCTGGACGACCTCGTCGGCCAGCACGTACCGCGCCGCCAGCAGGCCCGCGTCGTCGTGCGTGCGCAGGAAGTCCTGCCGGTCGAACCACTCCTCGATGTGCGGGCCGAGCGGCTGCTCCACCGGGTGCGGCCACTCCTCCACCCGGACGGTCGGCCGCTCGGCGCCGCTCGCCCGCAGGGTGATCCAGCCGAAGCCGATGCCCTCGACCCGGCCGGCCTCGAAGGCGTCCAGCCACTCCCCGTACCGGGCCCGGTAGTCTCCGCCGGGGCCGCGGTGGTCGCCGCCGTCGCGCAGCCAGAGCTCCGCGTACTGGGCGACGTCCTGCACCTCGCGCTGGACGACCCAGGCGTCCAGCCCGGTGCCGGCCACCCAGCCGAAGAGACGGTCGTGCCAGTCCTCGCCCCTGACGTGCTGCCAGTTGGCCAGCAGCTGGCAGTAGCCGCCCGGCTCCAGGTGGGCGGCGGCCGAGCGGACCAGGCCGCGGCAGAGGTCGTCCCCGGCCATCCCGCCGTCCCGGTAGGTGAACCGGCCGGCCGGCGAGATCACGAACGGCGGGTTGGAGACGATCAGGTCGAACCGCCGCTCCCCCACCGGTTCGAAGAGGCTGCCGGCGGCGGTCTCCGTGTTGTCGAAGCCGGACAGCGCCAGGGTCAGCTCGGTGAAGCGCAGTGCCCGCGCGTTGAGGTCGGTGGCGGTCACCCGCTGGGCGTGCCGGGCGGCGTGCAGCGCCTGCACGCCGGAGCCGGAACCGAGGTCCAGCACCGAGCCGACCGGCCGGCGCACCGTGATGTTGGCCAGCGTGGTGGACGCCCCGCCCACCCCGAGCACCAGGTCCGCGCGGGCCACGCCGTGCGCGGTCTCGCCGGAGCCGATCCCGCCCGCGCCGCCGACCGCGCAGCCCAGGTCGGAGACCACCCAGGCGTCCGAACCCGGCAGCCCGGCGACCTCGTTGGCGTACGGGCGGATGTCCACGGTGGCGCGCACCAGCTCGCCGTCCGGGCGCAGCCAGCCGTCGGCCAGGCAGTCCTCCACCGGCAGCGCGGCGGCGGCCGCCTTGTACGGCACGGGCTGCTGCAGCAGGAAGAGCCGCACCAGCGTCTCCAGCGGGCTGCCGCCGCGGGTCGC
Source organism: Kitasatospora sp. NPDC057500 (assembly GCF_042802195.1). Lineage (NCBI taxonomy): Bacteria > Bacillati > Actinomycetota > Actinomycetes > Kitasatosporales > Streptomycetaceae > Kitasatospora > Kitasatospora sp. NPDC057500. Next base: position 5,407 of record NZ_JBHVER010000133.1, read on the forward strand.
GCGCAGCGCGGGCACCGCCTCGCTGCGCGCCAGCGCCGCGTACCCGGTGGGCCCGAGCAGGTTCAGGCAGCCGTCGGCGGTGTACGAGGCGGCGAGCAGCGCCTCGCGCAGTTTGGCGAGGCGGGTCGGGTCGAGAGCGGGGCTACTGATCACCCCGCCATTGTCCCCCGCGCGGCCCGCCGCGCCCGCCCGTTCCGCCGTCCCCCTGCCCTCTCCGCCACGCCGAGGACCCCCTCGGCCGTGGCCGAGGGGGTGCGGGGTCGTGCGGAATGTGGGGTACGGGGTCGTGCGGGGTGCGGGGTCGTGCGGGGCGTGCCGAGTCGGGAGTGCGTCCGGTCAGCTCGCCGTGGGGGCGGGGGCCGGCGTGGTCGGCGCCTGGGCTGCGGGGTCGCCCGCCGCCGGGCTCGCGACGTCCGTGGCGGACGCCGTGGCCGTGTCGGTGGGCCCGCCGGTGGCCGCGTCCGTCGGCGTGGCCGTCGCGCCGTCGGTCGGGCCGGCCGTCGGAGCGGCGGCGGCCGAACCCGGCTTGCAGCCCTCCTGCTTGGCCATCGCCGCGCCCAGCTCGCCGCGCTGGAGCTTGCCCTGCGCCTGCGTGGAGAGCGCGGACAGCTGGCGGATCTGGTCGCCCACGCTGCGCAGCCCGTCGGCGAACTTCGACTGGTCGTCGACGGCGAGCGCGTCCAGCTTCTTCTGGATGTCGAGGTAGCCGTCGGCCGCCTTGTTGAGCTCGGCGACGGTGTCCTTCTGCAGGGTCGCGCCGTCGTCCACCTTGGGGGCGCCGGCCCCGTCGATGGCCGCGGCGATGTCCTGGTTGGTCTTGGCCAACCGACCGATGTCCGCCGAGAGGCGCTTCTGGAGGTCGGCCGGGACTTCGCCGGACTTCACCTGCGCGGTGTCCGCCAACGCGGTCTGCGCCTGGGCGATCGGGTCCTTGGCCGCGCCGCACACGTTCGCCGCCCAGGACTCCAGCTGCTTGCTGTTGTCGTCGCCGCAGCCGACGGCGCCGAACGCGAGCAGCGCCCCGAGCACGGGTACGGCCAGCAGTCGCTTGTTCACCGGGAGAAGCCCTTTCGGTTTCGGTCGTCGAACTGCGAACCTACACGTCCGCCGTTCGACGCCCGGTTCCTCCCCGGGCCCGCTCCCGCCCGCTCGCCGCTCCGGGCGCGCGGCGCCGCTCAGAGCGCGAGCGCATCCACCGAGGCGGGCCAGCTCATCCGGATCAGTCCCCCGCCGGCACCGGCGGTGACCTCCAGGTCCTCGACCAGCCCGGTGAGCACCGCGAGGCCGAGGGCGTCCTCGTCCGGCTCGGCGCCGTCCGCCGTACCGGCGCTCGGGACGGTGTCGAGGCCGGCCTCGTCCTCGACCTCGATGAGGAAACGCTTCTTCTGGTCGATGAGTGCGACCCGCACCGCGCCCTTGACGTCCCCGCGCCGGTGCAGACCGACCGCGCGGGAGCACGCCTCGCCCACGGCGAGGCGCACCTCGTCGAGCACCGACTCGTCGACCCCCGCTCGTCTGGCGACTGCCGCGGCTACCAGCCGGGCCGTCCGCACGTGCTCGGGAAGCGCGCTGAATCGAAGTTCGACGGTTGCCATCTCTTCCCCCTCGGGGTCTCCGACCGGGGCCGGGCTCACGGCCCCCGCGGGCCGGCGGCGACCGGCCTCGGGACGGCCGGACGGGCCGGGGCACATGGCCCCGGCTCCCCCGGACGCAATAGGGATCGGGCGGACCGGCCACCAGAGGGCCGGCCCGGCCGGGTCAGTCGGTCCTACGGATCAGTCGGTCGCCTGGACCGCGTCGTCCACCGAGTTGTGGATCGGGAAGACCTTGGTCAGGCCGGTGATCCGGAAGATCTTCAGAATGCGCTCCTGGTTGCACACCAGGCGCAGCGAGCCCTCGTGGGCGCGCACCCGCTTCAGACCGCCCACCAGCACGCCGAGGCCGGTGGAGTCCAGGAAGTCCACGCCCTCCATGTCGACGACGAGGTGGTAGCTACCGTCGTTGACGAGCTCGACCAGCTGCTCGCGCAGCTTCGGGGCGGTGTACACATCGATCTCGCCGCCAACCTCGACGACCGTGCGATCGCCGACTGTACGGGTCGACAGGGACAGGTCCACGGAACCTCCAGCACCTTGCCTTGCTACGTCATTGCGATCCTCGGCCGGACGGCCGCCACCGCATGGTCGCGAGCTCCGGGCACACCCAGCCAGTGCGTGGCAAGCCTCAGCGCTGCAACCCCCGGCCGTACGGCCGTCACGGCCACATTCAACCACCTGCGACCATGCCCGCACGATGGCTTAGGACGATTCTCCGTCACGCCGGTGACACACTGGGTCCTCATGCCGCCGCGTCACAGCCTGCCCGAGGCACTGCTCACGACCCTGTCCACCACCCGAGGGCGGTCGGACCGGCTCACCCATACGGAGCACCTTCCCGCCCGGCCCGCCCGTTATGCGCCCTGGCCCGCATGGATCCGGCCCGAGATCGCGGCATCCGCCCAGGCCATGGGCGTCCGGCAGCCGTGGGCCCACCAGGCGGAGGCGATGAACCTGGCCAAATCCGGTCAATCTGTGGTGATCGCCACAGGGACCGCCTCGGGCAAGTCCCTCGGTTACCTGGGCCCGGTGCTCTCCGACCTGCTGGACGGCACCGAGGCCCGAAACGGCCGGGGCGCCACCGCGCTCTACCTCGCCCCGACCAAGGCGCTCGCCGCCGACCAGCGCCGCCGGGCCGCGGAACTCGCCCCGCCCCGCGTCCGGGCCGCCCTCTACGACGGCGACACCCCGCCCGAGGAACGCGAGTGGGTCCGCCAGTACGCCTCCTACGTGCTCACCAATCCGGACATGCTGCACCGCGGCATCCTGCCCGCGCACGCCCGCTGGTCCTCCTTCCTCAAGACCCTGCGCTACGTCGTGGTCGACGAGTGCCACGGCTACCGCGGCGTCTTCGGCTCGCACGTGGCCCAGGTGCTGCGCCGGCTGCGGCGGATCTGCGCCCGCTACGGCTCCTCACCCGTCTTCCTGCTCGCCTCCGCCACCACCGCCGACCCGGCGGCCACCGCGCTCCGCCTCACCGGCCTGCCGGCCGAGGCGGTCACCGAGGACGCCTCCCCGCGCGGCCCGATGGTCTTCGGGCTCTGGGAGCCCCCGCTCACCGAGAACGTCGGCGAGCACGGCGCGCCCGTCCGCCGGACCGCCACCTCCGAGGCCGCCCACCTGCTGACCGACCTGGTCGAACGGGAGACCCGCACCGTCGTCTTCGTCCGCTCCCGGCGGGCCGCCGAACTGGTCGCCCTGCAGACCCAGGACCAGCTCCCCCGCCCGCTCGCCGACCGGGTCGCCGCCTACCGCGGCGGCTACCTCGCCGATGAGCGCCGGGCCCTGGAACGCGAACTGCAATCCGGCCGGCTGCTCGGCCTCGCCTCCACCTCCGCTCTCGAACTCGGCGTCGACATCTCCGGCCTGGACGCCGTCCTCATGGCCGGCTACCCGGGCACCCGGGCCTCGCTCTGGCAGCAGGCCGGTCGGGCCGGACGCGAGGCCCAGGGCGCGCTCGCCGTCCTGATCGCCCGGGACGACCCGCTGGACACCTACCTGGTGCACCACCCGGAGGCGCTGTTCGCCACCCCGGTCGAAGCCACCGTGCTCGACCCGGACAACCCGCACGTCCTCGCCCCGCACCTGTGCGCGGCGGCCGCCGAACTGCCGCTCACCGACCAGGACCTGGAGCTGTTCGGCCCCTCGGCCGCACCGCTGCTGCCGGTGCTGGAGCGGCGCGGACTGCTCCGCCGGCGCGGCGACGCCTGGTACTGGACCCGCCGCGAGCGGGCCGCCGACGCCGTCGACCTGCGGGGCAGCGGCGGCAGCCCGGTGCAGATCGTCGAGGCGCCGACCGGCCGGCTGCTCGGCACCGTGGACGCCTCCGCCGCCCACACCACCGTGCACACCGGGGCCGTCCACCTCCACCGGGGCCGCACCTACCTGGTCCAGGACTTCGACGTGGAGGGCTCGGTCGCCCTGGTCGAACCCGCCGACCCGCCCTACACGACCGCCGCCAGGGACATCACCTCCGTCTCCGTGCTCACCACCGACACCACCGTCGACTGGGGCGAGGGCCGACTCAGCTTCGGTTCGGTGGAGGTGGTCAACCAGGTGGTCGGCTACCTCCGCAAGCGGATCTCCACCGGCGAGATCATGGGCGAGAGCAAGCTCGATCTGCCGCCCCGGACGCTGCGCACCCGGGCCGTGTGGTGGTCGGTCACCGAGGACCAGTTGCTCGACGCGGACATCCCGCCCGACCAACTGCCCGGCGCCGCCCACGCCGCCGAGCACGCCTCCATCGGCCTGCTGCCGCTCTTCGCCACCTGCGACCGCTGGGACATCGGCGGCGTCTCGGTGCCGCTGCACCCCGACACCGGGCTGCCCACCGTGTTCGTCTACGACGGCCACCCCGGCGGGGCGGGCTTCGCCGAACGCGGCTTCCGGCGGGCCGTGCAGTGGCTGACCGCCACCCGGGAGGCGATCGCCGCCTGCGAGTGCGAGCGCGGCTGCCCGTCCTGCGTGCAGTCGCCCAAGTGCGGCAACGGCAACGACCCGCTGGACAAGGCGGCGGCCGTCCGGCTGCTGGACGTGCTGCTCGCCGGCGCTCCCCCGGCCGCCGCCGGGACCGGCCCGGACGGAGCAACCGGACCGTCCGGCCCCTCCGGGGCGGGCAGGCAGGGCGCGCCGACGCACACCACCGATCCGGTGGAGGCGGCCCAGGCAGCGGCCGAGGCCGCCGACGGCGCCGAGGCGGCGGCCCGAACGGTGGAGCGGGAGGCCGAGGAGGACCCGGAGCAGGAGCCGGAGCAGGAGCCGGATGGGGAGGCTGAGCAGTGGGCGGAGGGGCCCACCGACGGGGGCACGCCGGGAGCTTCATGAGCCGCCCCCGGCCTGCTCGGCCTGTCCGCCCGGCGCCGGCCGCTCGCCCGGCGCCGGTTGCCCGGTCGGGTCGGCTTCGCCCAGCGCCGCTCGCGCGTCCTCGTCCGTCGGTGCCACCGGAGCCCTGACCGGTCCGGCCCGGGCCCGCGCCCGGGCCGGGGGGGGCCGCGGGGGCCGCCCCCCCCCCCCCGCCGGGCGCCCGCGCCCGCGGGCCCCCCCGCCCCCGGCCCCCCGCCGCCCCGGCCCCGCCCCGGCCCCCCCCCGACCGGAAGGCGCAGCGGCAGCCCGGCGACGGGCACCTGGGCGACCACCTCGACGGCGTCCTCCGCCCGGTCCACCGCGCACGCGACCACGACGGCCTTCTGCACGGCCGCCACGTCCTCGGCCCGGCCGCAGCCGCCGTCCGCGTCCAGCAGCAGCCGGTCGGCCGCCGCGAGCGCTGCCAGGTCCGCGGCGGATTCCGCCCGGTGTCTGGCGGCGACCACCGCGCCCACCGAGAGCGCGGCGGTGCACACCAGGCAGCCGAGCATCGCGCAAGCCAGCAGCCACACCGTCGCCGACCCCGTGTCGGCCCGACGCGGCACCGGCCGCGTCGGTGCCCTCCGCCCGTTCACAGGCCTGCACCTCCCTCCGCTCCCCGCAGGGTGTCCTCCCGGGCCGCGACGGCCGTGGCGCTCAGCCGCACCGCGAGCACCCCCGCGAACCGGCCCGGTGCCCCGTAGGGCGCATCCACGGTGACCCGGACGGTCTCCGGCGCCAGATCGACCATGACCTGCGCCCCGGCCGGCGCGGCGGCCCGCGCCACTCCGGCGGCATCGGCCTCCCCGCGCGCGGCCGCCCTGGCGCCCACCCGCGCCGCGTCGACGCAGCGGAGCTGGGCGGCCGCCGCGAGCACGGCCCAGACCAGCAGCACTCCCAGCAGCACCAGCGCCGGCAGCACGACGGCCGTCTCGGCGGTGACGAACCCGCCGTCGCCGCGCCGCCGCCGCTGCCGCCGCCGGTGCCACGGCCACCGCAGCGGTCGGTCAGGCCACATGGAGCGCCCGGTCCAGGGCGCCGGCCAGCGCCTCGAACACGGCCGTGCTGGTCGCCACCTTGTACAGCGCGGCCCCCAGGGCGCACGCGCCGAGCGTGCCGACCGCGTACTCGGCCGTCGTCATCCCCGCGTCCGAGCCGCCCCGGGTCCGGATCCTCCGCCGGAGCACGGGCCGGAGCCGGCGCGTCGCCCCGGAAGCGGCAACGACCGCGGACTTGATCACCACGTTCATGGTTTCCCTCCTCGCATCGGTTCGATTTGGTGTTGTGTCACATCGCGTGCGAAAAACGGCTGGTGAGCCCCATGACCACCGGGGCGACACCGACCAGGACGAACGCCGGGAGGAAGCACAGCCCGAGCGGCGCCGTCGCGAGCACCCCGGCCCGGCGGACCCGGGTGTGCGCCACCCGGACGGCCTCCGCCCGCCGGCCGCTCGCGAGCCCGGAGAGCGCTGCCGCCGCCGGGGCTCCGCTCAGGCTCGTCCGGACCAGGCACCCGGCCAGCGGCGCCAACGGCGGATGCTCCTCGCCGAGCCGACGCCAGCAGACCTCCGGCGGTGAGCCCAGGGCGAGTTCGGCCGCGGTCGACAGCAGCCGCGGACCCATGGGGGCGTCCACGCTCGCGCCGACCGCTGCTACGGCCGCCGCCGGCGAGGCCGCCGATCCGAGGCAGGCCGCCAACAGCTCGGCGGTGAACGGCAGCTGCCGCACCAGCCGCTCCTCCTCCAGCGCGGCTCGCCGCTCCGCCGGGGACCTCGCCCGAGGCATCCACCGGTGCAGCCCGACCGCCAGCAGCCCGCCCACCAACAGGCCTCCCGGTCCGCCGAGGAAGGCCGCCGCCCCGAGCCCGGCCGCCACCGCCGTCGCCGCCCGCCGGACCCACCCGGGAAGAACGGGACTCCCCCGCGCCGCCGGCCGCCGATCGGCCCGCCACCGCCGGACCCGGTCACCCGTGCCCAGGAGCGCCTCGGCGCGTCGCCGCGCCCGCCGACCGTGCCGGACCGGACCGCCGACCGCCCCGACCAGCAGCACCCCCAGGCCCGCCGACGCCGTCAGCCACGTCATCAGCACCCCACCTCCCGGCGGAAAGCGTCACTCGGCCGCCCGGTCCGGGCGCGGATCCGGCTGATCCCGCACCTCCACTCCTCCGGGGGCGGCCCGGCCTGCCGCCCTGGGGCGGAGCCCAGGGCGTCCTCGGAGGCCGCCCGGACGATGCGGCCGGTCCACACCAGGCCCAGCGCCTCCAAGCCCGCGCCCGCCACGAGGGCGGCCAGCCCGGCGGGCGTGTGGAGCAGCACCTCCAGCGGCCTGGCCCCGAGGGCCGCGCCCAGCAGCAGTCCGGCGAGCGGCAGGGCCGCCAGTACCGCGATGGTGGTGCGCGGCGCCGCCAGCTCGGCGCCGATCTCCTCCGCCAGGGCCCGCTCGACGCGCAGGGCTTCGGCCACCCCGTCCAACCCGGCCGCCAGACCCGACCCACCAATGGAGGAGACCTCCCAGCAGGCGGCGACCGCCGCCGCTCCGCTCCCGCCCGGCAGTTCGGCGATCAGCCGGAACGCGGCGGGCACGTCCGCTCCGTACCGGCCGGCGCCGAGCCGGGCGACCGGCTCACCGCCGAGCCGGCGCAGCGCCACCGGGTCGGCGGCGATCCGCGTGGTCACCAGGTTCAGCGCCTGCTCGGGCGTCGCCCCGCCGCGCAACTCACCCGCCAGCCCGGCGCAGAGCTCCACCACGGCGTCCGCCCGGTGCCGCGCCTCGACGGCAGTCGCGCGCCGCAGCCGCCACCGTCGCACCGGCAGGACGGCCGGAACGGCCGCCAGCACCGGAACGGGCGATCCCGTCGCCCACCCGGCCACCAACCCGCCGGGCAGGAGCAGGAGCTCGGGAGCACCCCGGACGGGCCGCCAGAGCCCGCCCGACCACCGGGCGACCGCGGCCACCGCACCACCGAGACGAACGCCGCCACCACCGTCGTCGGCACCGCCATCACCATCACCCGCCAGCACCGCACCGACCCGGCGAACTCCCGCCACCTGCCGCTGCAGCCCGCACCACGCCGCCACCGCGGCCCCGCACAGCACCAGCGCCCACCACAGCGCCGCCTCGTCACCCGTCACGGCCACCGCCTCCCTCGCCATCTCCACCGTCACCAACGCCACTTCGCAGACCACCCCGGGAACCCGAGGGCCTGCTCGGCCCACCGCCCGGCCCGAGCAGCAGCAGGGCACCCGCCGCACAGCCGCCCATCAGCAGCGCGAACGCCACCTCCGCCCACCCGGCCGTCATGACCCGCACTCCCCGACGGCCGCTCCCCGGGCGGCGAGCAGGCCGGCCAGGCGCGCCCAGCCGGGGCCGGGAACCGTGGCACCGTCCGCCGTGAACGCCACCGCCGGGGTGGTGACGGCGAGCCCGTGCCGGTCGCCGTCCAGGGTGTGGATCTCGGCGACCCGGCGGCGTCCGGTGCCCTGGTCCCGCACCAGGTGCACCACCAGGTCGAGGGCGGCGCGGAGTTGGCTGTGCAGGGCCGGGCGGTCCAGTCCGGCCAGCGAGCCGAGCGCCTCCAGCCGGACCGGCACGTCCGCCGCCGTGTTGGCGTGAACCGTCCCGGTGCCGCCCTCGTGGCCTGTGTTGAGGGCGGCGAGCAGGTCGGCCACCTCGGGCCCGCGCACCTCCCCGATCACCAGCCGGTCGGGCCGCATCCGCAGCGCCTGACGGACCAGGTCCCGCAGGGTGAGCTCGCCCAGCCCCTCCTGGTTGGGCGGGCGGGCCTGGAGCCGCACCACGTGCGGGTGGTCGGGGCACAGCTCGGCGGAGTCCTCGGCGACGACGATCCGCTCCTCCGGACCGACCAGGCCGAGCAACGCCGCGAGCAGCGTGGTCTTCCCCGTACCGGTGCCCCCGCTGACCAGCAGCGAGAGCCGGGCCCGCACGACGGCGGCGAGCAGTTCGCCGCCGCGCGGCGGGAGCGCCCCGTCGGCCACCAGCTCGTCGAGGCTGAACGGCCTCGGGCGGCACACCCGCAGCGAGATGTGGGTGCAGCCGGCGGCGATCGGCGGCAGGACGGCGTGCAGCCGGGTGCCGTCCGGCAGCCGGGCGTCCACCCAGGGCCGCGCGTCGTCCAGCCGCCGCCCGGCCGCCGTGGCGAGGCGGTGGGCCAGCCTGCGCACCGCCTCCGGGTCGGCGAAGCGGACTCCGGTGACCCGGTGCAGACCACCGCCCCGGTCGCACCAGACCTCGTCCGGTCCGTTGACCAGGACGTCCGTGACGTCGGGCGCCGCCAGCAGCCGGTCCAGCGGGCCCGCGCCCACCAGTTCGGCGCAGAGCGAGCGCACCGTGTCGAGGGCGTCGTCGCCGCCGAGCGGCGGTCTGGCGGCGCGCAGGGCGGTCGCCACCGAGCCGACGGTCGGCGGCGCCCCGGACTCGGCCAGCCGCAGCCGGACGGCGTCGACAAGTGCGGCGTTGCGCGCCTCCCGCGCCGTCCGGCCGTAGGGGTTCGGTTCGGGCCGGGCGACGGCCTCCGGGGAGCCCCCGGGGGCCGGGACGCTCCGCAGCAGCCTCCGCTCGCGCGGCACCGGACCTCCGTGGCCGGCCCGCGGACCGCCGACGGCCTTCCGCAGACGCACCATCAGGCGACGCCTCCCTCGACCGCCGGCACCGGCAGCACCTCGTCGAGGAACGCCCCGCAGAAGCGGGCGAGCGGCCCGCCGTCCCGGATGCCCGGCGGTACGCCCTGTTCGAGGTCGACGGCCAGGCCGGGCTCCCGCTCCAGCACCCCGGCGAGCTGCATCCGCAGCCCCCGGGCGACCCGGTGGGCGGGGAGCCCGAGGGGCCCCGGGGTCCGCACCACCGCCCGCACGTCGTCGAGCCGCATCCGGACCGAGGCGGCCACCCGGTCGGCGGCGGCGACCGCACGCAGTTCGGCCGGCACCACCAACAGCGCCGTGTCGGACTGCTCCAGCGCCTGTCCGGCCGCCGGATCGAGCCGCCGGGGCACGTCGACCACCACGAGGCCGCCCCGGCGGCGGGCGGCGGCCAGGACGCTGCGCATGGCCTCGGGCGGCACCGCGAGGGTGTCGCTACGGTCCCAGGACAGGCAGGACAGGGTGCCGAGCCGCTTGAGCGCGGGCAGTGCCCGGGCGAGTTCGGCGCCGCTCACCCGGCCCCGGGAACCGGCGAGGTCCGGCCAGCGCAGGCCGGCGGTGGTCTCGCCGCCGAGCAGGATGTCGAGCCCGCCGCCGAGCGGGTCGCCGTCGACGAGCACGGTGCGCAGGCCCCGGCGCGCGGCGGTGACGGCGAGCGCGCAGGCCAGGGTGGAGGCGCCGGCGCCGCCCCGCCCGCCGAGCACGGCGACGGTGCGCGCCGGGGCACCGACCCCCTCGGCGGCGTCGGCGACCCGGTCGAGCAGCCAGGCCTCCGCGTCGGGCAGGAACAGCACGTGCTCCGCGCCGAGTTGGACGGCCCTGACCCAGACGCCCGCGTCGTCGAGGTCCAGCCCGAGCAGCACCACCCCGGGTCTGCGGGGCAGCCCGGCGCACTGGGCGGCCCGGTCGTCGCCGACCAGGACCAGCGACGCGCCCTCCCAGAGCTCCCGCGGCGGCGGGGCGCCCCGGATCAGCCGCGGATCGGTGCCGGCCGCCGCGCAGATCCGCAGCAGCTGCTCGGCCAGGTCGTCGTCCCCGGTGAGGACGAGCGGCCCGCCGGTGGTGGCGTGGTCGGTGATGGGCTTCGTCATGGCGGCTCCCCTGTCGTCCTGGTGTCCGGTCGGTCCGGCGCAGCCGCGTTCGCCGGGCCCTCGGTACGGGCCGGCAAGCGCTGCCGGACATCACGGTGGACGGTGATCCGGATTCCGGCTGCCGGCTTCCGAATCCCTGTGGACAACTCGGGGGCTGTGGACGAAAACGTTCACCCGCACGGGGGGCTATTGGACAAAGAATTGACGAAACGGCCTCACGGAGATGAACCGCCATACCGGCGCGACCGGATAGCGCGGCATCGGCCCCGGCCTCCCCGGAGCAGGTCCGGGCCCCATTCCCGAAGCGGCGGGGCCGGAGCCGACCATGAGCAATGTCCTATGGATGCTCTACGGAGAGTGACGAAATGACGGGCCCGCCCCCGGCTGTCGACACCCCCTGTAGACGTCGCCCAGCTCGGCCGCCGGATCCTCACGGTCGGCCGTTCAAGCCCTGAAAATGGCCCTGGACGTGCGACGACCCCCGCCGGGGGGGAGAGCGGGGGTCGTCTATCCACGGCCCGACTCGGGGGGGAGGAGCCGGACCGGGTTAGCACGGTCGCGAACGATCCGTGACTTCCATGGTGTACCCGAGCGGCCAGAAACACAAACCCGCACGCCCACGAGTACGCCGAATGGCGGGCTGTTTTGCGGCGCCCTCTATCCTCGGTTCCCGTGGACACCACCGAGAACGCCGACGAGCACGCCGACGAGTCCCCGGACTCCACCGCCGCAGCCGCCGGAACCGACGGGACACCCGGGCCCGAGGGGACGGCCGTGACCGCCGCACGGCCCGGAGCGGCCGCCTCCGGCCCGCCCGGAACCCGTTCGCCGGCCGTTCGGCCGCGCACCGCGGGGCCCCGCACCGCCGCCTTCTTCGACCTCGACAAGACGATCATCGCCAAGTCGAGCGCCCTCGCGTTCAGCCGTCCGTTCTACCAAGGCGGCCTGATCAACCGTCGGGCCGTCCTGCGAAGTGCGTACGCCCAGTTCGTCTTCCTGGTGGGCGGCGCGGACCACGACCAGATGGAGAAGATGCGGGAGTACCTCTCCGCGCTGACCCGGGGCTGGAACGTGCAGCAGGTCCGCGAGATCGTCGCCGAGACCCTGCACAACCTGATCGACCCGATCATCTACGACGAGGCCGCCTCGCTCATCGAGCAGCACCACGCGGCCGGGCGCGACGTGGTCATCGTCAGCAGTTCCGGCTCCGAGGTGGTCGAACCGATCGGCGCGCTGCTCGGCGCGGACCACGTCATCGCGACCAGGCTGAAGATCGAGGACGGCTGCTACACCGGCGAGATCGAGTACTACGCCTACGCCGAGAACAAGGCTGCCGCGATCCGGGAGTTGGCCGAGGTCGAGGGCTACGACCTGGCCGAGTGCTACGCCTACAGCGACTCGTCGACGGACCTGCCGCTGCTGGAGGCGGTCGGCCACCCCTCGGCGGTCAACCCGGACCGGGCGCTGCGCAAGGAGGCGGTGGCCCGCGAGTGGCCGGTGCTGGTCTTCGACAAGCCGGTGGAACTCCGGCGCCGGCTCCCGGAATTCTCGGCGCCGAGCCGCCCGGTACTGACGGCGGTGGCGGTCGGCACGGCCGCGCTGACGGCCGGGATCATCTGGTACGCGGCCCGGCGCCGCCGCCCGGCGGCCTGACCGCACGGCTTTGGACAAAACGGTCAAAAGCCGAAGACGCCGCTTTTCGGGTTCCCCTTTCGCCCGAAACGCGATACAAATGAAGCACGGCCCGCGAGACCCGGTCAGGACCGAAGAGGTCAAACCGACAACGCAGTTCAGGCCCCACGGACCGTCGTGCAGATGACCGAGCACCCACATGCAGCCGACCCGCTGTCGGGCCGCCGGACCAGACGAACGGGCAGGATCCCCGTCTGATCGGCACTTCCGGTGCATGCATGGTCACCCGGCATCTGTGCCAGCGGCGGCACCTGGCAGGATCAGGTGCCGCCGCATCTCGTCGTCGGTCGGTCGATCAGCCGGACGGCCCGGACACTCAGACCATGCCGCGCTGCATGGCCTCGCAGACCGCCGTGCTCTCCCGCACCCCGAGCCGCAGCGCCCGGCCGCAGTGGCCGATCCAGGCCGCCAGGCCCTCCGGCGTCCCCGCCAGATAGCCGGCCAGTGCCCGCCGGTAGGCGTCCGTCCCCAGCTCGACCAGGCCGACCTCGGCCGGGCAGACCGACTTCGGGTCGAGCCCCTCGGCGATCAGCACGATCCGCTGGGCGGCCCGGGCGATCAGACCGTTGTGCGCGCCGAACGGCCGCAGCGCCAGCAGCTCGCCGTGCACCACCGAGGCGACCACCAGGGCGGGCGTCCCGACGCCCTGGCCCTCCGCGCGGGCCACCAGCAGCCGGGAGAGCTGGTCCAGCCGGGCGGCGACCTCCTCCGGACCGGGCGCCGCGGGCAGCGCGGGCACCGGCCCGTCCGCCACCGAGCCGGCCGGCTCGGCCGCCGGGCCGTGGTCCGCCGCGACTCCCTCCACCGGCTTCAGCTCCAACGGGAACAGGTCGTCGACCGGCTCGCCGCCCTGCCGCGGGCGGCCCGCCGCGGGATCGGCGTCCCCGACGGCCAGCAGGTGCAGCCGGGCCAGCACCTGGAGCGGCGAGTGCCGCCAGACGCTCAGCAGCTGGCCCGCCTCGGCCGCGATCCGAAGCGCGGCGCCCATGCCGCGGGTCTCGGGGTCAGCGCCGAAGTCGCTGCGCCGCCGGACCTCCTCCAGCGGCCAGTCGGCCCCGGCCAGCGCCGCCGAGGCGCGGGCGCCGCGCAGGGCGGACTCGGAGGTGACCTCGGCCGCCCGGCGGCGCATCACCCGGTGGCCGTAGAGGCGGTCGACGGCCTTGCGCACCTCGGCCACCGCGTCCGGCACTCCGGGAAGCTGGGCCAGCGGGGCGAGGGGATCTGTTCCAGTGCTCACCTACCCGAGAGTAATGACCCGGGCGCCCCCACCGGAACAGCAACCTCGCGTCACCCTTTAGAGGCAATCGTCACTTCCCTCCTGCCGGTGACCCGAAACCCCCGATAGCATGACCGCCGTCGAAGACGATAACGATTTCCACCTCGGAAGATCGTCGGCCTCTCCGCGCGCGCAGCCGCGACCGCGGCGGGCCCAGGAGCGAGAGCCGGAGTCCCAAGATGAAGATCGCCTTCGTCGGCAAGGGCGGCAGCGGAAAGACCACGCTGTCCGCGCTGTTCATCCGCCACCTGGCCGCCGCGGGCCGACCGGTCCTCGCCGTCGACGCCGACATCAACCAGCACCTGGGCCCGGCGCTCGGACTGACGGACGACCAGGCCGCCGCGCTGCCCGCGCTCGGGGCCCGGCTGCCCGAGATCAAGGAGTACCTGCGCGGCAGCAACCCGCTGATCCGCTCGGCCGAGGAGATGATCAAAACCACCCCGCCGGGCCGGGGCTCGCGGCTGCTGCGGATCGTCGAGGAGAACCCGGTCTACACGGCCTGCGCCCGCCCGGTCGCACTCGACGAGGGCTCGGTGCGACTGCTGGCGACCGGCGCGTTCGCCGAGGAGGACCTCGGCGTCGCCTGCTACCACTCCAAGGTCGGCGCGGTCGAGTTGCTGCTCAACCACCTGGTCGACGGCCGGGAGGAGTACGTGGTGACCGACATGACCGCCGGATCCGACTCCTTCGCCTCGGGGCTGTTCACCCGCTTCGACCTCACCTTCCTGATCGCCGAGCCCACCCGCAAGGGCGTCTCGGTGTACCGCCAGTACCGGGACTACGCGCGCGACTTCGGGGTGCGGATCCGGGTGGTCGGCAACAAGGTGCAGGGCCCCGGCGACCTGGACTTCCTCCGCCGGGAGGTCGGCGAGGACCTGCTGGCCTCCTTCGGGCAGTCCGACTGGGTGCGCCGACTGGAGCAGGGCGCCCGGCCGCCGCTGCGCGCCCTCGAACCCGCCAACCGCGCCGTGCTGAGCGAGCTGCGCGCGGCCGCCGACGCCGCGTACGAGCTGCGGGACCCGCGCCGGTACACCGAGCAGGCCGTCCTCTTCCACCTGCGCAACGCCGAGAGCTGGGCCAACGCCAAGGTCGGCACCGACCTCGCCGCCCAGGTCGACCCGGACTACGTGCTCGGCGCCGACACCGCCGTCCCGGTCGGCGGCGCCGTCCCGGCCGGTGAGCCCACCGCCGCCGGCGCGGCCGTCTGAGCCGGAGCCCCGCCGCACCACCCACGGGCCGCGGTCCCCGCACGGGGGCCGCGGCCCGCGCGCGTTCCGGCAGGTCCGCCACCAGCAGATTCCCATCCGTTCGACCACCACCCAATGGAGTGAATCAGGCCGTTATTCACTGGAGCTCCGGATGACGCTGTGCAAAGCTCTCATTACCCTCGGTTTACCGAGTCTTGATGTTCCGCTACCGCCCCGGCGCCCCTTGCCGTGGGGCCTGGCTCCTCCCAGTGCCCCGCCGAGCGGCCGCCGGGCGGCCCGATGGACCAAGGCCCGGCCGGTGACACCCGCCCTCCCGGCCCGACCGCGCCATCCCGCCACACCGTCGCGACCCACGACAGCCGATCCGCTTCACCGAGCCCGCGCCGGACTCACCGCCGGACCTGACTGCGTTCGTTCCCCGGACAGACGGGAAGACCATGACCCCCGACATCTCCAGCGCCCCCATCGCCTCCGACACCACCGACCACGCCCCACCGGGCCGACGTCCCCGCGCCTCCTGGGCGAGGGACCTCTCGGCCTCCCTCGTGGTGTTCCTGATCGCCGTGCCGTTCTCCCTCGGCATCGCCCTGGCCACCGGTGCCCCGCTCACCGCCGGCCTCGCCGCGGCGGCCGTCGGCGGCATCGTGGTCGGCCTGTTCGGCGGCACCCCGCTACAGGTCAGTGGCCCCTCCGCCGCGCTCACCGTGATCACCGCCGGGCTCATCACCCAGTACGGCTGGCAGACCACCTGCGCCGTCACCCTCGCCGCCGGCCTGCTCCAACTCCTCCTCGGGGTACGCCGGGTGGCCCGCACCGCGCTGGCGGTCTCGCCCGCCATCGTCCACGGCATGCTGGCCGGTGTCGGCCTCGCCATCGCCATCGCGCAGCTGCACGTCGTCCTCGGCGGCTCGCCGCAGAGCTCGGCACTCGCCAACCTGCTCGCCCTGCCCGCCCAGTTGGCGACCCCTCACCCCGCCGCCCTCACCGTCGGCGCGGTCACCGTCGCGGTACTGCTCGGCTGGCCCCGGCTGGGCCGGCTCCCCGGCCGGTACGGGGAGTTCGGCACCCGGCTGGCCAAGGTGCCCGGCCCGCTCGCCGCCGTCGCCGCCGCCACCGCGCTCGCCGTCGCGTTGGACCTGCGGCTCGCCCGGGTCGAACTGCCCGCCTGGCAGCCGCACGGCCTCGCCCCCGAGCTGCCGCACGGCCCGCCGCTCGCCCTCCTGGCCGCCGTGCTGACCGTCACCGCCGTGGCGAGCGTCGAGTCGCTGCTCTCCGCCGTCGCGGTCGACCGGATGTCGCGCCGGACCGGGGACCTCGACCGCGAACTGCGCGCCCAGGGCCTCGCCAACATGGTCAGCGGACTGGTCGGCGGGCTGCCGGTCGCCGGCGGCGCGGTACGCAGCACGGCCAACGTCCGAGCCGGGGCGCGCAGCCGCCGGTCCTCGGTCCTGCACGGGGTGTGGGTGCTGGCGGCCGCACTGGCCCTGAGCGGCGGTCTGCGCCGGATCCCGCTCGCCGCGCTCGCCGCGCTGGTGCTGGTCGTCGGCCTGCAGATGGTGAGCTTCGCGCACATCCGCAAGGTGCACCGGCACCGCGAGTTCCCGGTCTACCTGACCACCGTGGTCACCGTGGTACTGCTCGGTGTCCTGCCGGGGGTGGCGCTGGGCGCGGCGACGGCCGTACTGCTCGCGCTCTACCGGCTGACCCGTGCGCATGTGGATGTCCTGGCCGGCCCCGACGGCTCGTTCACCGTGGAGACGCACGGCCCGCTCACCTTCACCGCGGTGCCCCGGCTCAGCCGGGCGCTGGCCGGAATCCCGGCCGGCACCGAGGTCACCGTCGTCCATGACGGCTCTTTCCTGGACCACGCCGCCTACGAGACGGTGCACAGCTGGCGCAGCGGCCACCAGGCGGGCGGCGGGCAGGTGTCGATGGTGACCCGCCGCCAGGACGACGAGGTGCTCGACCCGGACGGCACCGTCCGTGCCGGCAGCTCCCCCGGCCCGCACCGCTGCCGTGCCTGGACGCCCTGGGTCGGCCACCGCTGCATCGAGCAGCAGGAGGACCCGCACGGCCGGCTGCTGGACGGGGTCCGGGTGTTCCAGCTGCACACCGCCCCGCTGGTGCGGCCCGAGCTGGCCCGGCTCGCCCGGGAGGGCCAGACGCCCTCGCAGCTCTTCCTGACCTGTGCCGACTCCCGGCTGGTCACCAGCATGATCACCAACAGCGGGCCGGGTGACCTCTTCACCGTGCGCAACGTCGGCAACCTGGTGCCGGCGCCGCACGAACCGGGCGCGGCCGACGACTCGGTGGCGGCGGCGGTGCAGTACGCGGTCGAGGTACTGGAGGTGCGGTCGATCACGGTCTGCGGGCATTCGGGCTGCGGGGCGATGAAGGCCCTGCTGGACGGTGTGCACGAGCAGCCCGGCCGGCCCACTCCGCTGGCCCGCTGGCTGCGCAACGGCCGAGGGTCGCTGGACCGGCTGCGCAGGGCCCCGGCGGAGTTCGCCGACCGCCCGGCGGTCGATCTGAGCGAGCAGCTCTGCATCACCAACGTGGTCCAGCAGCTGGACCAGCTGATGGCCAACCCCGCGGTGGAGCGACGGGTGGCCGAGGGCACCCTGCGGCTGGTCGGCATGTACTTCGACTTCGCCACCGCGCAGGCCTATGTCCTCGACCGGGAGAGCGGCCGGTTCGGCCCCGTCGAGGCGGCCGGACCGCGGCAGGAACGCGACACGCCCGGACGCACGGATGAATTCGAACAGGTTCCGGCCACCGGTACCGCCGTCGCGGATCCGGCCCGGGGCGCAGGAGGTCCCGGTCTGGCCGCCTGAGCGGCGGGCCCGCGTCCGCCCGGCGGGCCAAGGA